>JAZQRP010000208.1:0-4528 GCA_045629685.1 Candidatus Aphodosoma sp.
CACGAAGAAAAAGAACAACGCGAATTGGCTGAAATCATGGGCGTAACTTACGACTACATCCGCACACGTGTTAACTCACTCCACGAAGCTAACCCTATGTTGGGTCACCGCGGTTGCCGTCTTGGTAACACTTACCCTGAAATCACTGAAATGCAAACTCGCGCTATCCTTGGTGCTGCTCTCGACCTCCAAGCTGAAGGTGTTGTAGCTGTTCCAGAAATCATGGTTCCTCTCACAGGTATCCTCTACGAGTTCGCTAACCAAGAAAGAGTAATTCGTGAAACTGCAGCTAAATTGTTCGAAGAACGTGGTGCTTCTATCGATTTCAAAGTTGGTACAATGATTGAAATTCCACGTGCAGCTCTTACTGCTAACCGTATTGCTTCTAAAGCTGAATTCTTCTCATTCGGTACTAACGACTTGACTCAAATGACATTCGGTTATTCTCGCGACGATATTGCTTCGTTCTTGCCTGCATACCTCGATATGAAGATTTTGAAAAACGACCCATTCCAAGTCCTCGACCAAAATGGTGTTGGTCAACTCGTACAAATGGCTACTGAAAAAGGTCGCTCAGTGCGCCCAGACCTCAAATGCGGTATCTGTGGTGAACACGGTGGCGAACCATCATCAGTTGAATTCTGCCACAAAGTTGGTCTCAACTACGTATCTTGCTCTCCATTCCGTGTGCCTATCGCACGTTTGGCAGCGGCTCAAGCAGCAATCAAAAATGCTTAATATATAATATGAAGAGGCGCGAATCATTTTGCGCCTCTTTTTTTACTTTATCTTTGAAACATAAGTACATATTTCATGTTTGTAGGCTTACAGATTACAATCTCTGTTTTTATTGTTTCATCGGGACAAACACTTTTTCAAGTACAAAAATTATGTACTTCTACTAAAGTGAATTCTGTACTTCTGTTAAAATAAATTTTCCGTTCTTATGCTACACATTTTAGACAAACAAAATTCTATCCTCGGCAATTTCATCAAAGAAATCCGTTCTGTTGAAATCCAAAATGACTCAATGCGTTTTCGTCGTAATATCGAGCGCATCGCACAAGTAATGTGCTATGAAATCAGTAAATCATTTAATTTTGCAACTGAACCAGTACAGACCCCGCTCGGCATAGCCCCAACCAATGTTGTAGCCGACAAAATCGTTGTAGCATCAATCCTTCGCGCAGGTCTTGCTATGCACAATGGTGTATTAGACTTTTTCGATGGAGCAGAGAATTGTTTTGTATCAGCTTATCGCAAATATACCGACGAAACCCATTTCGACATCCATGTCGAATACATCGCAGCTCCATCGCTCGAAGGTAAAACCGTTATCCTCTGCGACCCAATGTTGGCCACAGGTTCATCTATGGAGTTGGCGTATAAAGCATTACTTACTCATGGTACACCTGCTCGTGTCATCGTATGCAGTATTGTATCAACACAATATGCTGTAGATTATATCTCAAAAGTTATGCCCGATTGCGATATTTATACCGCAGTCCTCGATCCCGAACTCAACTCACACAAATATATTGTCCCAGGCCTTGGTGACTGTGGCGACCTCGCTTTTGGCGAAAAACTTTAATTTCCCTGAACGTAAATTACCATAAATTATCCGTAAATAATTAATAATTTACAATTAATTTACGTTAAAGGGAAAAACATAATGATTTATTGTTAAAATAATGTACAATTATGAAAAGAATACTGTTGTCTTTAATTGGCGTGTTATGTATTACATCTATTGCATGTGCCCAAGACCGTCGTCTTCTTACCATGGAAGACGCTATCCTCAATCGCAATCTCAATCCAAAAAACTACCAAGTGCGATGGAGTAGTGACTATCCAAACGAATATCTTCACCAAGAAGATTCAATCACCTATGCCATAAACATTCGCACAGGTAAAAAACGTTCTGTTACTTTACCTGCAATCACAAAACAACACACACCTCACGCTATCTTAAAAGGCAACAACATCTCATGGCTCACAGCTGATAGTGTCGAAATACCAATCACCCAATTCGCCGACTCAAATATCGTCTGCGGGCAAGCCGTTTCGCGTAACGAATTCGGATGTATGCAAGGTCTTTTTCCTTCGCCAGACAATAGTCGTTTAGCATTCTATGTGAAAGACGAAAGTAATGTAACTACATTCCCTCTTCTTGACATTACAACTCGCACAGGTACAGCCCGCAATATTAAATATCCGATGATTGGTATGCCGTCTGAACAACTAAAATTTGGCGTTTACGACGTAGCCCAAAACAAGACTATCTATCTCAACATTACCGATTTCACTGACGAACGTTATCTCACCAATCCCGCTTGGTCGCCTGATGGCAAAACTATTTATATTCAAGTAATGAATCGTGAGCAAAAAGCCTTGAACCTCAATGCTTATGATGCTATCACTGGCGAATTCAAAGCCACGTTACTTAGTGAGTCCAACCCTCATTTCCTCGAACCAAACCAACCAATCATCTTCCTTGACAACCACCGATTCATCTACACAACCGACAATCGTGATGGTTACTACAACCTTTACCTCTATTCATTTAAAACCAACACACTTACACGTATCACACGTGTCAATGCCGACGTCGAATATCTCACTCACGACGCCCAACATATCTACTATTATTCCTTCGAAGTATCTCCAGCAGAGCGTCATCTCTATCGAGTGAATATCGCAACTGGTAAAACCACACGTCTTACGCATGCCGAAGGCTGGCATACATGCCAACTCTCGCCAGACAAACGCTATTTTACAGATAATTATTCATCGCTCAATGTTCCTCGTGTAGTGGCAGTTGGTTCAACCGATGGTCGTTTCTATCGTGAGGTATTCCGTGCTGACGACCCATGCCGCGACTATAACTTTGCGCCAATTGAATTAGGTACAATCCGCAGTGCAGATGGCAAATACGATAACCACTATCGCCTTATTCGTCCACTTGATTTTGACTCGACTCAGCAATATCCAGTCATCCTCTATGTATATGGCGGTCCTCATACTCAATTAGTTCGCAATACATATCAAGCTCATCTTCGTCGTTGGGAAATGTATATGGCACAGCGTGGATATGTTGTATTTGTTATGGACAATCGAGGCACACCAAATCATGGTGCCGATTATGCACGCGCTATCCATCGTCAGTGTGGGGTAGTGGAGATGCAAGATCAAATGGCAGGTATGGAGTGGCTCATGTCTCACTCGTGGGTCGATAAAGACCGCATCGGTGTGCATGGTTGGTCGTATGGAGGATTTATGACTATATCTCTTATGACCAATTATCCCGATATCTTCAAAGTCGGCGTAGCCGGTGGACCAGTAATTGATTGGAAGTGGTATGAAGTCATGTATGGTGAACGCTACATGGAAACCCCTGCTACTAATGCCGAATGTTTTGAGGCAGTGTCATTGATAAATAAAGCAAAAGACCTTAAAGGCAAACTCCTCATCTGTCAAGGCCTCATCGACAACGTCGTTCTCTATCAACACTCACTCAACTTCCTCGACGCCTGCATCACCAACAACATTCCGGTCGACTACTTTATCTATCCCCGCGCTGAACATAATGTGATAGGCAAAGACCGCGTCCACCTAATGCAAAAAGTAACCGATTATTTCGAAGACTACCTAAAATAAAACAAAAAAAAGAATACACACCCGCGAGTGTGTATTCTTTTTTATTAACCCTATCCAATAGCAACCATCAAGCAACCTATGTCGAAGAAGACTGCCATCAATTCACAATAAATATATTACCAAAAACAAAAAAGTCAATTACCTTGCGAGTAATTGACTTTGATGCGGAAGCGGGGGCAAGACTACCCCATATAGCTGTCAATTTGTTAGTCATTTTGAGTTCTTTTTTTGTTCTGGTTTTTAGGGTATTACTTATGTTAAGCATCTACATTATGAAGTGGGTGCTTTTTTTTATTTTATGCCGTTGTCCATTTTGTATTTTAGAACGGCATTCTCGGCGGTGAGTTCCTTAATCTGACGCGTGAGTTCGAGTATCAAAATATTCGTATTTTCGTCAGTTTTGGTGTTTTTTTGTGTTTTTGGGGATGGTTCGTTGTAATTGTAATCTCCATCATTTATCATCAAACCAACACCTAAAAATAGCCAATTCATGTTCAAATCACGAAAATTCTCGGCAATTTTTATGAGTTTATCACTGCCAATAGCAGTGTTTTTTGTTATTGCAGTCTGTATTGTGGAGATTTTTATATCGCAATTTTGTTCAAATTTTCGGACACTAATTCCCTTATATTCAATAAATTGTTTTAATCTTTGTATCATAATAGTAAAATTTAATTGAGATTTTCATTAAAAATATTGCATATAATTGAAAAATCAATTATCTTTGCAGTGTCGGAAAACACCACAAATATACAAAAAAACGAATAGTGTACAAATAACCAACAAAATTTAATTGTATGGAAGCAAAATTTGACAATTTCAATGAATGGGCAGAAGCCTATTTTGAAGCAGAAAATCTCGACCGCTTGGT
>JAZQRP010000209.1:0-7516 GCA_045629685.1 Candidatus Aphodosoma sp.
TAATGGTCTATCATGCTCAATAACTATATTTGCAATATCAGTAACAGGATTTGGATAAACATAAGTTTTATTTAACATAACTTCAAGATTCTTTACTACTTCAAATTCCAATTCAGCAACAGATGAATTATTTTGCAAATCCCAAGCTCTAAACAATAATTTATGTTTACCTTCTGGCAAGTCAAATAGTTGATAATTAACTGTTCCTCTAGTATAAGAACCAAACAACGACTCATAGTAATTATTCAAAATATACTCTTGTTTTGAATCATTATCTATTTTTAATATTATGTCATGACCAATACCAGAACCTATTGTATTGATTCCACTAACATCATCTAATTCTGCTATAAAAACAGGATTTTCATCTACTTTATCACCATTTTTAAAATAAGGTGTATTCAAATAAACATTTAATTCCGGACCTTCATTTTCTAAAACAGCATTTTCAGCTTCTCCGCCTATAACCATTTGAGATGAATAACCATTTGCTTCCATACCTTGATTTTCATCTACAGCATATAAAACGATTCTTCCTTCTCCATAATTATATTTTATATCTTTAGGTATAAGAAATTCTAGTTGAAATTTTCCAGCTTCTACATGAGTTTTTCCTACATATAGAGGATTAGTACGATAAGTGTAAGTAAAAGGTTTTGCTTCTTTTGTTGAACCAGACATAGCATCATTACACAAAGTTTCTATTATTTCCTCCTTATCAAAAACAGTAACATTGACAAATCCATTGAATGTATTATCAACAACACTACTATCTTGAATTGAACGGATAGAACCCTTTAAAACTACTCTACCAAGAGCACCTACTGTATCTATACCTACAGACACATCTTTTCCATTAATAGAATCAATTGTAGCGATATGAGACTCTGCTACAACTAAACGTATAGCTGGATCTCCTAACAAAACATAAGGTAATCTATTTGAACAGTTACTTTTTGCTCGTTTATTTTTTGCCAATTTATAGGCTTCTCCTATTGTATTTATTCTACCAGTTTCTTCGTTTTGAGCTAATAACACTTTTACTATTTCAATGTTTAACAACATATTAGGTTGAGCATAAACAGTACGAGCAGCTGATATAAGAGCTAAAGCTCCGCCTTTAGGATTCACCATCATAGCTTCGCCTCCCGAAACATTAAAATCGTCAAATCGAGAAAAACCACATGAAGCAGTTATAAACAAAGGTAAACGTTGATTATACATTGATGTAATATCTGCAACGGTCATAATTTGCTCATTAGTCCAATTATTATAACCACTATGCCCCATATAATTGACATACAAAACACCATTATTTATATAATCATAAAACTCTTTTTTTAGTGTCGGATAGAATTCACCTACAGCAGTAACTTCTTGTGTATAAGAGTCAAGATATAACTTACGAGTCAAAATATCAGGATTTGTTCGTTCAAAAATACGACAAACCGAGTCTGTTTCCTCCACATGAATATTATCATCTCCATCATCCGCCATAAATATAGCTTGATTTTTCCATGCACCATAATCCTCATTTTTTATATATTTCAATAATTTATCAACTACCCCATTCGCTTGTTCTGTTGTATATGCAGGAATACGCCCAATGGCAACATCCAAACTATTAATTAAAAGGTAAGCACCATCTGAATCATCCAATAAACCAAAATAATCATCTGTAGTATAAGATTTTGTATCTTCAAATGATTCTTTAGATTGATATGTAAGTAAGCGATATATTTCTTTATCGGTATTTGCTTTTAGAATTTGACGATTATCAAAAGAACCATCTCCAAACAACAACAAATATTTAGGGGCATTACCAACTTCTTTAGCTCTATCATAAAACATTTTCATGAAACGACGATATGCTGTCGCATCAGGTGTACCTGAAGAGAATTCATTATAAACTACATCTGGTGTAACTATATGAGTACTCAAGCCATCATATTCTAAATGGGCATTGGTTAAACGTTTGGCTGCATCTACAAAGTCTGAATGGGCAATTATAATCATATCAGCTTGACCCAAACTATGCAAATCTTGATTTTCTACTTTGCCTATAAATTTTGGCTGTAGAAAATTATCAGATTTAACATCTACTGCCACATATTCTTTTAATGTTGATTTATCATCTATAAAAGTAACGTCAGATGATTCTGTGTATGTTGAAGGAATTTTAACGATATTTTGCTTGTCACTAATATTCCATATCTGAACATTTGCATTTGCATTAGATAATCTATATCGATAAATAAGTTTACCACCTATGTTATCAACTGATCTAAAAAACAAAGTCTCTTTATTATTTTTTTCTAATTTGCGTTTAAAATTTAGCGTAAAAAAATCTAAATACGCTATCGATGTCGGCAAACTATAAGTCAATTTTAAGTTAATTTCACTAGTGCTTGATGGCACAAATTCTTGCTTTGCACTTATTTTTGCTGCAACAACTTCATGAGATGGTCGCTTTGGCATTTTTACCTTTTGCAGAGTATCATCAACTGCTATTTCTATTTCTGCGTCAGAAAGTGATGTATGAACTGCATCAACACGCACGATAGCTGGCTCTTGCACAATATTTGACACTTTAACAGAATAGCTTCTACTTATTTGAGATAGGTCTAACTTATCGCATAAATAAACACGCCCTGAATTCAATAAATTAACTTCATCTTTTTCATATAAATAATAATCATTAAATGATGTTACTTCTTGAACTTTATTAGCTTTAATTTCATCTATTTCTTTAATTAAATTTAATGAATCAATATCTGAAGATATAAAATAATAACCATAATTAGAGTATGTATTTATCTCATGCTCAAATATTTTCATTTTGGTATTATACTCCCACTTTATTGGTCCTTGTGCATAAAACAAAATATAATCACCTGCACCAAACAATCCATCACTACCCTTTTCCATATAAATACTTACTTGTGGTAAATCATCAATATATGGTTTTGAAAATGCTTCTGCCAATTGTGCACCTCCATAACCAAATACGCCAACATTTGCGGGATTTTTTACACCCATTTCAACCAATTGTTCGTATGTAATTTTATGAACACCTGATTGTTCTACTTGTATTTTATACCAATCACCCGTACTTAATACTGACGACTCAACATAACGACTCGATTGTGCTACAAGTTGCAACACAAACATAATCAATACAAAAAATAATGATAGTTTTTTCATATTTTTCTATTTAACTAAAAAATCAAACATCATTTTATCTTCGATATATCCAGTCAATCTATCATTAATTGCAACAGGCGAAACTCCAGCAGGTGTACCTGTAAAAATTAAATCACCTATTTTCAGTGTAAAGAACTGACTAATATATGCTATCAAATTATCAACGGAAAAGAGCATATCTTTAGTATGTCCTTGTTGCTGAATTTGTCCATTTTTTTGCAAAGAAAAATGAATATCTTGAATATCAGACAGTTCCTCTAACGAAATAAAATCGCTAACAACCGCAGAATTATCAAATGCTTTCGATATTTCCCAAGGAGCACCTAGTTGTTTGCACTGATTTTGCAAGTCGCGTGCGGTGAAATCTACTCCTAATGCCACTTCTGAATAGTAACGATGTGCAAAACGTGGAGCTATGTTGCGACCCAAACGATTGATGCGCACTACGAGTTCTACTTCATGCTCGATTTGATTAGAAAATCGTGGAATGAAGAATGGTCGATTCTCGCGCAAGAGAGCCGAATCGGGTTTCATGAATATAGTTGGCTGCTGAGGTCGCTCTTCTCGATTCATCTCAGCATTATGTTTTGGGTAGTTCCACCCTACGCAAATTATCTTCATTGTCTCTTTTTGTATTCAAATACACATTATCTTCTGCGACGCCAAGGTTTGTCGGGATTTTCGACTGCATTGTTGCGACGATTGTCTTGTCTCTCGCCTCTATCACGACGATTTCGACGTTCATCCCGTTCATTGCGGTCGCTACGACGATCACGACTACGACGGTCGTCATTGTCTCGACGGCGCTCTCTCTCACGATTACGTTGTGTTTTTTCACTCTGAGCTTTTGGTGCTTTGCTAACTACTTCGCGTGGTTCAGCTACCGACAATGGCTCGCCTGCTTCTTCAAAGGCTTGACGCACGCGGTCAGCTTGGTCAGCATATACATCGAAGAATGTGAATTTGTTAGTGATTTCAATGTCACCAATTATGATTGATTTATCTTGTGTAACATCATTAATTACTCCAAGCACCGAACGTGGCGTTGCATTTTGTTTTGTACCATAGAGCATTTTAAAACGTACTTTTTGACCACGTTTCGATTTTCCATCGCCTTTATCTTTACCTTTTTTGCCCTCTTTTACATCAACATTAATGTCTTCTGCATCCTTATAATATTCGGCAAAACGATTAAATTCGAGCGAAACAAAGCGCGAAATTATCTCTTCCTTGCTCAAATAAGCCAACTTCGCAGCTATTTGAGGCATAAATACATCTATCTCTTCGTTGTTTACCTCTACGCGCTCCATTTTATCAATCATGTGGAACAATTGACGTTTGCACACTTCCATACCGGTTGGCACCGGCATGTGTTTGAATTCTTTCTTAATGATTCGCTCTATTTCGCGCAAACGACGACCTTCGCGAGTGTGTACTATAACACACGATACACCTTTTTTGCCAGCACGGCCAGTACGACCCGAACGATGGGTATAAACCTCTACATCATCAGGGAGATTATAGTTGATAACATGAGTCAAATCGCTGACATCCAATCCACGAGCTGCAACATCGGTAGCTACTAATACTTGCAAATTCTTGATACGGAATTTATTCATCACCGTGTCACGTTGCGCTTGACTAAGGTCGCCATGCAAAGCATCTGCGTTGTATCCATCTTTCATCAATTTTTCGGCTACATCCTTAGTCTCTTGGCGTGTACGACAGAATACGATACCATAGATGTCTGGATTCATATCCACGATGCGTTTCAATGCAAGATAACGATGGTCGGCACGCACCATATAATATACGTGCTCGACATTGTCGGACCCTGCATTACGTGTACCTACGGCTATCTCTGCCGCATCGTGCATATATTGGCGCGATATTTTAGCGATTTCGTTAGGCATTGTGGCTGAAAACAAGAGTGTACGGCGTGTTTCAGGCACATCTTTCAATATGGTTTCAATATCTTCTTGGAAACCCATATTGAGCATCTCATCTGCCTCATCAAGAACAAGGAAACGCACCTCCGACAAATCCACTTTTCCACGATTTATGAGGTCAATCAATCGACCTGGTGTTGCAACAAGTACCTGTGGTTGAATGTCTAATTGTTTGTATTGCACCACAATACTTTCTCCACCATATACAGGTACAACCTTAACACCTCGCATTTTAGATGCAAAATTCTTTATATCATTCGCTATCTGAATACACAATTCGCGTGTAGGAGCAAGCACCAACGATTGTATTTTGCGTTGCTCTACGTTCACCATATTTAATATAGGCAAACCAAATGCTGCAGTTTTACCCGTACCTGTCTGCGCCAACGCCACGAGGTCGTTCTCGTGAGTCAACATATATGGTATAACTTGCTCTTGCACAGGCATTGGATTCACAAAACCCAATTCTGCAATAGCATCTAAAATCTCTTGGCGTAAGCCTAATTCTTGAAATGTCATCTTTTCTTCAATGCACAATGCTCAATGCATAATGCACAATTATAAATTATTAAACTCTTAATCCTTACTCCCTACTTCCCAGCTCCCTGTTCCTTATAAAAATAATACTTCGCAAACACATCTTTTACATATCTCACAGTATATCGTCCTCTGAAAAATCCATGCCGACACACCTCGTCTGTATAATATTTCCTCTCTTGCAGTGCCAGCAACCATTTATCTACACTATTATTCCACACATGAGGATTATCGCCATATTTCTCGGCTAATGCCATTGCATCTCGCACATGACCTGGCCCTGCATTGTAACCTGCTAATATGAATTTTATTCGCTCATCTCTATCTTTAATCTCATCAAATCGTCGCTCTAAAAATTTCAAATACTCTACTCCGGCGTCTATGTTTTTTTTAGGGTCTTTCATCTCATCGCCCTCTAATCCAAACCGTGCAGCCGTGCGAGGCATAAATTGCATCAACCCCCTTGCTCCTTGCGAAGATATTGCATTTATATTAAAACGCGACTCATTCCATACTATCGAAGCCATCATTCGCCAATCCCAACCCAAACGGCGCACTCCTACTTGTATTATTTCGTCATACTCCGAAATTGGGTTAGCGCAATATTCCTTCAAATAGTAATCAATCGATTCTCGCAAGCGAATTCCGTTATTGCCTATTGTTATATTAAAACACAACAATAAAGCAACTATTATTATCCTCTTTTGTCCTTTTGTCTTCAAGAAAATATTATAAATTTTTTTCAATATACATTCGCAATATATCTATTGCTACCTTATTGTTGCCTCCTTCAGGTATAATCAAGTCGGCATAACGCTTAGTTGGCTCAATAAATTGCTGATGCATTGGTTTCAATATTCGTGTATAACGCTCCATCACAGCCTCTGCCGTGCGTCCTCGCTCCACTATGTCGCGCGAAATCACACGTATCAATCGTTCGTCCGAGTCAGCATCTACAAATATCTTCAAATCCATCTGCTCACGCAACCCCTCATCACACAATGCCAATATTCCCTCCACTATCACCACCTTACGTGGCTCTATGTGAATTGTTTCTGGCTGACGAGTGCAAGTAATATACGAATACGTTGGTTGTTCAATCGCCTTGCCCTCTTTGAGCATTGCCAATTGTTCCGACAGTAGCGACCACTCAAATGCATCAGGATGGTCGAAATTGATAAACTGACGCTCCTCTACAGGCACATGACTACTATCTTTATAATACGAGTCTTGTGGCAATACTACGACTTCGCCCGCAGGCAAACTCTCTACTATCTTGCGCACTACAGTCGTCTTTCCCGACCCAGTGCCACCAGCAATACCAATTACCAACATATATTTTAGTTAAAAGTTAGAAGTTAAAATCCGAATGGCTAATCGTGCCTTGACTTAAAAAGCGTGAAAAAAATTGTAATAATTAAATTACTCTAATCAAGAAATAATTTTTCTTGCCTTTTTGAACCAACAAATATCTGTCATTCAACAACGCATCTACACCAATCACTTGGTCTGGCGCTGTCAATTTCTCTTTGTTCACACTCACACCACCTGCTTGAATTGTTTTACGCGCCTCACCTTTTGATGGGAACACTTGTGTCAATTCTGCCAACAATGTCAATGGTTGCACACCTGCTTCTATCACCGAGCGTTCTACTTCAAATTGTGGAACTCCCTCAAAAACAGCCAACAATGTATCTTCATCCAATTTACGCAAAGCCTCTGCAGTGGCATTACCAAACAAGATATTCGATGCCTCAACTGCTGCGTTATAGTCCTCTTCCGAGTGCACCATAATTGTCACATCCTTAGCCAAACGTTTTTGCAAC
>JAZQRP010000210.1:0-10765 GCA_045629685.1 Candidatus Aphodosoma sp.
GAGTAGTTGATATGTTTTTGTAGCATGAAACTACTAATAATCAAAGTTGCGTATGTGGCAATTAAATAGCCATAGAGCATTATTTCAATAGTGCTGTTCAGCACAAAAAGTAGCGCAATAATTAGTCCGTTGCGCAAGAATTCCATCTGAAAATATATACGAGGTTTGCCTATTACGTTGAATATGTTTAGGTTGAGGTTGATGAAAGGCATTGCCATACCTGCAAGAATCATTATCTTGAAGTAGGGGAGCATAGGTATCCATTTATCGGTGAGAATGACCGAAATGAAGTTAGGTGCAATGCAATAAAGACCTATCAAAACAGGGAATGTGATGAATGCAGTCATACGCATAATCTTTTGTATGTAAAGCATTTGACGTTCTTTTTCGTTATTGAGCGAAGAGAATACTGGATAAGATACACCAGTTATGGTAGAGGTGATTACATTGTAGGGGATTTGGTGGAATTTGAATGCTTGTCCGTAGTAGCCAAGGTCATCGGCTGAATAGCGAGGACCGATAAAGAAGTTGTAGATATAGCGTGTGGCTGTAGAGATAAGTGATGAAATAATTAGTAGAAAACTGAACGAGAATATCTCTTTGAGAAGTTTGAAACTAAATTCGAATGAAGGTCGCCAACGACTAAGAACCCAGATAATTCCCACTTTTACAACGAGTTGAGATATTTGTTGCGCAGCGATTGCCCAATATCCAAAGCCAGTCATTGCCATTGTAATAGTGATGATGGCGCTAGCAATCATACCTGAAAGTTCGGCAATAGCAATCTCTTTAAATCGCAATTGTCGAGTGAGTATGATGTTGGGAATTATGAATAGTGAATTGATGATTATGGCAAGAAATAGCACGCGCGCCAAATTGGTGAGTGGCGGCATGTTGAAGTAGTCGGCAATTGTAGGTGCAGAGATAAATAGTGCACCATAGAATATAAGACTAAGTGCCACATTAAAGTAGAATGCAGTAGAGTAGTCGGATTGAGTATTGTTTTCGCGGCGTACTAAAGCTGCGGTAAATCCACTTTCGACCAAAATATTGCTCAGCATAGTGAATACAGCAAGTGCGGCAATATAACCAAAGTCGGTAGGGGTGAGCAGACGAGCTGTCACGATCCCTACCAACAATGCTATTACCTGATAACCGACTTTATTTAGTCCGTTCCAAATGAGCGATATAGTGGTTTGTTTTTTTAAATCCACGATTTATTTATTTGTCATAATGTCGAGCACGAGACGGTCGGTTGTCATCATACCATCTTTGCCGATTTTGGTCATATTGCGTATTGATTGGTCAACCGAGTCGTCAATGATACCTTCGACAGCTGTAACCGATTTGTTTTCCATTGCCAACATAGCACACATAACTGCAGTAGATACGCCTGATGCTACTTTGAGTGAGCATGAAGGTTTAGCACCGTCGCAAAGCATACCAGTGAGTGTAGCAGCCATGTTTTTAACTGCATATTCAGCTTGTTGATATGTGCCACCCATAAGGTAAGTGATACCACAAGCAGAGCCAGTAGCAGCAACAACGCAACCACAGAGAGCGCAGAGACGACCGAGGCTTTGTTTGATATAAATCACTGTGAGGTGAGAGAGTGTGAGTGCACGAATCATTTGTTCTTCAGTGGCATTGTGGTCTTCGGCATATACAACCACAGGCATAGTGGCAGAGATACCTTGGTTACCAGAACCAGAGTTTGACATAGCAGCCATAGGGCAACCAGCCATACGAGCATCGCAAGCAGCAGCAGTGCGAGAGAGGATGTGCATATAGGTATAGTCGCCAAACATTTGATATTTCTTCACAGAGTCGCCGATAGTGCAACCTACTTCGTGTCCGAAATGATTTTGAAGAGACTCTTTAGAGAGAGCATCGTTCAACTCTTTAGTTTTTAGGATGAAACGGAGGTCTTCAACAGGAGTGTTCATTGCAAAATCCCATACTTGACGAAGTGTGAGTTGTGGGTCGGTATTAGTTTCGCCCTCTTGAGATGCACCGAGTTCTTGGTGGTGGAGCACTTCACCGTTAGCTTCAAGATGGATGAAGTTAGTGTGATTGCCAGCGATGATAGCAACAGATTTTTTGTCGCCAGCTGAGCAGATAACTTCGATATAGAGTTTTTCGTCAGTCTCTTTAAGAGAGATATGAATGCGACGTTCGTCGATATATTTTTTGCCGAGTTCTACTGCCTCAGGGTTGCAATCGCGGAGCACTTCGAGTTGGTATTCGCTTTTGCCGATGAGGGCACCAAGGGCTACAGCGATAGGAAGACCAATCATGCCACCTGTGCCAGGGATACCTACACCCATAGCATTTTTGATAATGTTACCACTAAGGAAGAGTTCGATTTTTTCAGGTTTAGTACCAAGTAATTCAGCAGCTTTTGCAGTACAAAGAGCTACAGCGATAGGTTCAGTACATCCGATAGCAGGAATGACTTCGCGGTTTATTAAGTCAATAATTTGTTGTTTCATAAGTATGAAGTTTTAAGTTGTTTTTATTATAATAATTTGTTTGTATCTATTTGTAATTTAGGATACAAAATTATACAAATGTTTTTAATTTTATCGTAGAGAGATTAAATAATAAATTTTAGTTGCAACCAGCATTGGGGTTGAACCATTCAGGAATATCGAAATCTCGAGTTTTGTCATATCCGATTTCAGGGTCATCGTAAACGTTTTTCATGTATTTACCCCAAATTGGCAGTGCCATTGAAGCACCTTGTCCATTTGCCATATCAGTGAAATGAACAGTTCGGTCTTCCCATCCGACCCATACCCCAGTGACGAGTTCGGGTGTGAATCCAATGAACCAGCCATCAGCATTGTCGTTAGTAGTACCAGTTTTGCCTCCCGCAGGAGAATCAAATTTATATCTCCAGCGGATTCGTCCGCCAGTACCTTCGTTGATGACAGCTTGAAGCATATCAAGCATTTTGTAGGTAGATTCTTCGTTTAGGACTTCTTCTGTTGCTGGAATGAATTGGGCTATTGTATTTCCTAAATTGTCTTCGATGTGGGTTACATATATTGCTTCTGTGCGAATTCCATGGTTAGGAAATACGGTGTATGCATCAACCATTTCTGCTACAGTTACTTCAGATGCGCCAAGACATATAGATATAACTGGATCAAGGAACCCTTTGATGCCAAAAGAGCGCATTAGATGCACTAATTGTTCTGGGGTTAAAAGGCTCATTAAGTAAGCTGTAATCCAGTTGTTTGAATTTTGTAAACCCCAACGTAAGGTTACGGTTTCTCCTAGTTGGCGTTCTGAATCATTACGAGGAGTAAACTCACGACCGAGTTTGTCATATAGAGTAATAGGTTGATTAATAGTTGTGTCGCAAGGCCAATATCCTTCGCTCATAGCGAGTGAGTATAGGTATGGTTTTATTGTAGAACCCACTTGTCGGCGTCCCTGGCTGACCATATCATATTGGAAATAAGAGAAGTCAGGACCTCCTATATATGCTTTTACATGTCCTGTTATAGGATCCATTGACATCATACCACATCGAGCAAAAGCTTTGTGATATCTGATTGAGTCCATAGGTGTCATGAGTGTATCAATTGGGCCTGAATATGAGAATATAGTCATTTCAACAGGAGTATTGAAATTTTCTTGTATCTCGTTTTCAGTAAGTTTTTGTTTTTTTAGCATGCGATATCTATCACATTGTCGCATAGCTTGATTGAGTGAGCGATCAACATCTTCTTGTAAGGTTCCATTAGCAAAGGGTGGATTTTTTTTGTATTTTAGAGTTTTCATGAATTTTTCTTGCATATCAACAAAGTGTTCTTCAACAGCTTGTTCTGCGTAGCGTTGCATTCTAGCATCAATGGTTGTATATATTTTTAACCCATCATGATATATATCGTACTTTGAGCCATCTGCTTTAGGATTTTTTTCAATCCATCCATATAGAGGATTATTTTCCCATTCGAGAGAGTCTAAGTAATATTGTCCGTAAGGTTTTAGTTGCCAAGAGGCGTAGTTTTTACGTTTTGGCTCTTTGGCTTGAAGTGTTTTACGTAGATGTTCGCGGAAGTATGGGGCTATGCCGAGTTTGTGGTCAACGCGGTGATAGTTGAGTTCAATAGGTAGTTGTTTGAGTGAATCACATTCTGTTTCAGTAATAAGATCGGCTTTAAGCATTTGTCCGAGCACAACATTGCGACGTTCTTGGCATTTAGGACGACGACGTGCCGATGCAGGATTGTAGAGCGAAGGGTTTTTACACATGCCAACAAGCATTGCTGATTGTTCGATATTGAGTTCAGATGGTTTAACTCCAAAATATACTCGAGCTGCAGTTTCGATGCCTACAGCATTATTAAGAAAGTCAAATTTGTTGAGATACATTGTAATGATCTCTTCTTTGGTGTAAAGTTTTTCTAGTTTTGTGGCAATTACCCATTCGATAGGTTTTTGTAGTGCA
Organism: Candidatus Aphodosoma sp.; assembly: GCA_045629685.1. Lineage (GTDB taxonomy): Bacteria > Bacteroidota > Bacteroidia > Bacteroidales > Paludibacteraceae > Aphodosoma. The sequence continues at coordinate 4,463 of JAZQRP010000210.1, forward strand.
CGTTCGAAAATATTGTCAGCAGTAGGAGAGTATAGTTGTTTAGCTAATTGTTGAGTGATGGTAGATCCTCCACCAGCGCCAGATTGTTGGAGGATGACACGTTTTATGAGTACACGTAAGAGTGCTTGTCCATCAATACCAGAATGTTTGTGGAAACGAGCATCTTCGGTGGCAATAAGAGCATTAATGACATTGGGTGAAATTTCGTTGTAAGTTGTGTTGATGCGGTTGTCTTTGGCTGTGAAGAATGTACCAATGCGCTCGCCATCAGAAGAAATAATTTCTGATGCGAATTTGTTTTTAGGGTTTTGTAACTCTTCAATAGGTGGTAAATAGCCTATTGCACCATTGGCGATTAGCATAAAAATAAGTGTTATTGCTAATATTCCTGTCAAGAACAAACCCCAGAAAGAGAGTAGGAAGTTACGCTTTTGTTTTGGTGTTAATGGTAATGATTGTTTTATATCCTTCTTTTTAGCCATTATGGTAGTGAATAAAGATTAGTTAGTAGTTATTGATAACAAAGTCTGATTGTTATTTAGGTTGCATTGTATATTTTTGAAGAGCGAAGTAGCCTATGTAGGCAGAAAATAGTCCGATGATAGCACCGGCTAATACGTCCTCTATGAAGTGTTGCGATAGATAGATGCGTGAGTATCCTCCCATTATGGCAAGGATGAGAAAGAATATTTTTTGCCATATTTTGGGGCAAAAAATAGTTAATACTATGCAGAAAGCAAATGCCGCAGAGGTGTGTCCCGAAGGAAAACTGAGTGTAGTGTGTAGGTCAACTCCTTCTATATGTGGAAAATCGATACCCAATTCTGATAGTATGACAGATGGACGTGGAGCTCGGATGATGCGTTTGATAGGTGATGTAATGATGGTAGCAATCAATTGAGCTGCAAGTATCACTACTGCGACACGCCATTTTTTGAAGAGAAGCAGTACGCCTGCAATAGCGCATGGCACCCAGCCTCCAATTTGAGTGAAATATTTGAAGAATGTATCAAGCAACGGAGTGTGGTAGGCATTGAGTATCATGTGAGATTCAATTTTACCATACATAAGTAAAAATCCTATTGCCATGATAAATACCATAGCAAATAGGATTAGTATGTATTTTTCTCGCTTGATTATTTGATGCATATTAATCACACTTTATTTTAATTATTTTAAGTTATTGTAAGTGTCGAGCAATTTGTGAGCAGCGGCAAACGATGTCATTTCATTGCTATTGACCATTGTTTCGTATTGTTTGAGCAATGTTTCAATAGTAGGATTATTGTAGAAACTAGTGCGTAAGTATTCGTCGATTGTTTCGTACATCCAATATTTGCTTTGTTGATTACGGCGATAATCGAAATAACCATTTTTATTAGTGAATGCCACGTAATCAGTAACCATTTTCCAGACTTCAGGAATGTTGATATGTTCGAAAGCCGAGCATGTTGTTACTTGCGGTGCCCAACCAGATTCAGGCATAGGGAAGAGGTGTAGTGCGTTTTGGAATTGGCGTTTAGCGAGTTGTGCTTTTTCGATGTTGTTGCCATCGCATTTGTTGATAGTGATACCATCAGCCATTTCCATGATGCCACGTTTGATGCCTTGGAGTTCGTCTCCAGTTCCGGCGAGTTGGATAAGGAGGAAGAAGTCGACCATTGAGTGCATAGCAGTTTCAGACTGACCTACACCAACTGTTTCAACGAAAATAGTGTCGAAACCTGCAGCTTCGCAGAGAATAATGCTTTCGCGAGTTTTGCGAGCTACACCACCGAGTGAACCTGCTGATGGAGAAGGGCGGATAAAGGCATTTTCGGCAATAGATAGTTCCTCCATGCGAGTTTTGTCGCCAAGGATAGAGCCTTTTGAGCGTTCAGAACTTGGGTCGATAGCCAATACAGCGAGTTTATGGTTTTGTTCTTTGCAGAGGTATGTTCCGAGGGCTTCAATGAAAGTAGATTTTCCTGCACCAGGTACGCCTGTGATACCAAGACGAATTGATTTGCCTGCGTGTGGCAGACATTTTTCGATTACTTCTTGTGCTATAGTGTGGTGCTCAGGAAGTAGGCTTTCTACTAAAGTAACTGCTTGGCTTAGGATAGAACGATTACCTGCAAGGATACCTTCTACATAATCGTTTACAGATAGTTGACGACGTTTTACTCTGCGAGTTAAATATGGGTTTACGATAGGGGGTTGCTCTACGCCTTGGTTTACAGCTAAGCCTTTGTATTCGGCATTATTTTCGATGTGTGACATATATTAGATTTATAGTAGCGAGTGGTGATATGAGAGACTATTATATGTCTCGTGTTTATTAGTAAAAAGAGGTCAGACTTGTCTGGACTTGTCCGACATGCCCGACCTCAAGTGTCTCTATTGTTTAGATGTAAATTATTGAGCTACAACAGGAGCAGCAGTAGCATTTTCTTCTGCTACAGGAGCTACTTGTTTAGGAGTTACTTTACCTTTAATGAACAACACTTGTGTGAAATCTTCAGTGCCGTTGCTGAGAGTTACAGTAACTGATTTGTGGAAAGCGCCTGGACGACCAGAAGCGTTGTAAGTTACAGTGATTTGTGCTTCTGCACCTGGAGCGATTGGTTCGCGACTCCATGCTGGAGTAGTACAACCACAAGATGCGCGTACGTTTTTGATTGTTAATACACCTTCTGTTGCATTTTTAAACGTGAATACATGTGATACGCGACCATCTTCTTCTTTGATTACACCAAAGTCATGTGTTTTTTCTGCGATTTCGATAATTTGTTTTTCTTGAGCTGAAACACTGAATGCCATAAAGATGGCCATTGCAAATAATAAAAGCTTTTTCATTTTTTATTAATTTTAATTTGTTAAGTTATTGTTAATATATTTGAATACAAAGTTACAAAAAAAAGTGATAGGCTATATCTATATTTTCGATTTTTTTTTACAAATCTGAATATTTTTTCTTTTTGTTGATATAGACTTGCCAAATGAGCCAAAGGTTTAATAGTCCTTTAGGTTTTTTTTGTATTGTTAGGGTAAGATTTTTGATACGGTCGGGTGTGAATTGCTTGAATATTCTGATGAATTCGATTTGAGCCTTAATTACAGCCCATGCATTCTGAGGTTTGCGTTGAACAAGCATTTGTAGTGCAGCTACCCAATCGAGTAATAATCTGAATAGATATGTCCACCAATAGCGGTCAGATGATAGGTTTTTGTATAATAGTAGGGCATTGTTGCGGAAATTGAGTCGTGTTTTAAATGGTGATTCATAGCCAAGTGAACCACCTCCAACGTGATAAACCACCGATTGAGGCACACATACAATAGAAGCACCACGAGCCTTTAATCGCCAGCAGAGGTCTATTTCTTCTTGGTGGGCAAAAAATCTGCCATCTAATCCGCCTGCATCCCAATAGGCTTTGCTACGAATAAATAGGCAAGCCCCTGTAGCCCAAAATATTTCTTGTATGGTGTCGTATTGACCATTGTCGGTTTCGATATTGTTCATTATACGACCACGGCAAAGTGGGTAGCCGTATATGTCTATAAATCCACCTGCAGCTCCGGCATATTCAAATTTTTCGGGTTCGTGTTCTGAGCGTATTTTAGGTTGACATGCGACGCATTCAATGTGTTGCTCCATATATTTTACAAGAGGATTCAACCATCCTTTTGGTGTGCGTACATCTGAATTTAGTAATACATAATATTCATTATCAACTTGTTTTAAAGCTTGATTATACCCTTCTGCAAAACCATAGTTTTTTTCGAATGCAATGAGTCGGATGTTGGGGTGTTCTGAGCGTAGCCATTCAGCCGAGCCATCAGTTGAACCATTATCAGCTACAATAATTTCTGCCCCTATGGTGTTTTCGATAACCGTGGGTAAGTATTTTTGCATCAATTTTAGTCCGTTATAATTTAATATAACAACTGAAACTTTACTTAATGTATAATTATATGCTTCGCTCATGACCTTTGGTTCATAATTTATAATTTTTCATTCAAAAATTCTCATTACTCACTTTTCATTTCACATTCCTTTTGTGTTTCCATCGTTTGTGCGACCAGAGCCAATATTCAGGTTTTTCGCGTATATCCCGTTCGAGGCGGTACATATACTCTTCGAGGAGTTGTAGTTCGCTCATCGACTGAGGGTTGTCGGTTATCATTTCGAAGTGAGCTGTGTAGAATCCAGGTTTTGTCGGGGTAATTTTGAGATATACTACAACAGTGTTAAATTTTCGGGCGATGGTAGTCCATCCTGATTGCATAGCCGTAGGTTGATTGAGAAAATCAATCCAATAGTGTACATTCTTTATAGTAGTGCTTTGGTCGGCAATATATGCTATGAGGTGTGGTTTGTTGTTTTTGTTTAGTTCTATGAGTTTACGTAGTACCTGTTTGCGTTCGATGCACAATGCGTCAAAACGGCTTCTAATCTTAAGGAATAACCTATCGAGCACTCTGTTTTTTATTTGTTTGTAGAGGGTGCCAAATATAAGTTTGTCGCTCCACAGTGGTATTGAGGCAATCCAATCCCATGTGCCATAGTGTCCGAAAACGAGCGAGATATTTTGTCCTTTGTTGGCAATATCTTCGAGCAATTTGATATTGTCGAACACAAGTCGGCGTTTGATTTCTTTTTCTGATATAAAAGCAAACCAAAGACTTTCGATATTTTGGCGCACGAAGTGTCGATAAAAGTTGTTGACAATAATAGCACGCTCGTCCTCACTTTTTTCGGGGAACGAGCGGGCAATATTCTCTTTGACAACCTTTAGTCTGTATCTGACTATATATCTCAGTATGAGGTATAACATTTCTATGGAAACTACTAACTAGTAACTACTCTTCAGTGTAGATACCGATAGTTTTACCGTATTCGAATTCGCCATCAAGGATTGCTTCGAGGGTATATTCGTCCATTTCTACCATTTGTTCTTTGCGAATAGCAGCCCAAATGAAGTTGAACATATCTTCTTCGGCGATAGTAGCTTCTTCTACAGTATCTTCTTCGATGAGATCGTTTTTAGAGTAGTATTCACAGATTAAGTCAAGCACATATTGTACGTCATCGTCGGTTACTTTCTCTTTTAATTCGGCAGGCAAGTGATTAAGGATGAATTTGATACATTCTGTATCGTCTACTTCGATGAAATCTTTTTCTTCTGACATAATTTTAAATTTTAGTTGATTAATACTATTTGACTACAAAGGTAGTAATTAAATTTGATATATCCAATAAATATAACATATTTCGAGGATTTTGTTTTATAGCACTATTTTTTCTATTTCGCCACCCATTGTGATGAGGTAAATACCTCGTGGGAGTTGTAGTGTAGTAGCATTTCCAGAGTAGATTAGGCGACCTGCAGCATCGAGGATGTGGTAGTTTTCGGTTGCGCCTTCGATGTGGAGAGTGCCGTTGGTTGTGTAGATGTTAGCAGATGAGATTTTTGAGGTTTCTACGTTTGTTGCTTCTGCTACTTTGAAGTATGCGTATAATTCGATATTTTCATCAAGGGTAACAATTCTTGGATTTTCAGTACTACCATCAGACCAATGTGAAAAATCAAAGCCTTTTATTGCATTTGCAGTAATAGTAATTGTTACATCACCTTGTGTTTTATCTGCTGATTCTACTATAAAAATATTATGTTTATCTTCTGGTTCTTCGTTAATTTTTCTAAATTCGGCAGTAATTGTTGTATCACTTGTTACATAGATAGTATGTGGATTTTCAGTAAAACCATCGCTCCATTTCACGAATTCGTAGCTAGGCAAAGCTTGAGCTTGCACTTGCGCCGTGATGTCTTGGCAAGTAGGTTGTTTGATAACAACAGCATTGCCCATTGTATTGTCGTTAGAAACAACAGTTAGAGAGTATGGTGTTTCTGTATAATTAGTAAATTTGTTCCAATAGTTAGATGCTTGATAAGCAACAACAGCATTGCATGGCACTTTGATTTGTGCTGTATGCGAAATATCGGTAAATGTTGTTGCATTTATAATTGGAGGAATAACAGCATTTATAGTTATTGAATATATTGCGGTACATCCAGCAAATGCATCACCTTCTATTGTTTCAATAGATTTGCCTATTTGCACTGTACGTAGTTTTTTGCAATCTTCAAATGCCGATTCATCAATAGAGATTACGCTATTAGGAATTGTGATAGATGTTAGAGATGAGCACCAATAAAATGCACCATCTCCAATAGAAGTAACGCTATTAGGGATTGTGATAGATGTTAAAGATGAGCAATCATAAAATGCATAACGTCCAATAGAAGTAACGCTATT
>JAZQRP010000211.1:0-4895 GCA_045629685.1 Candidatus Aphodosoma sp.
GCTTGTTTCTTTGCTTTAGCGGCAACAAGTTTTGAAAAATGAATTAATTCCATAAGATAGATTTTTAGTAGCGAGTAGCGAGATATGAGACTTACTCGCTCCGCTCGTTAATTATTATTGATAATTTATAGAAACTATAGTAACTATAAAGACTATAAATTGTAGATTTTATCAATCTTTTAGGGTTTGTAAGGCTTGCTTAGCGGCAGCTTGCTCTGACTCGCGTTTACTATTAGCAACACCATACCCCATTGGTTTGCCATCAATTATCACACGAGATTGAAAACGTATTTTGTTGTCCTCGATACGAGTTTCTTCTATAAGTTCATAATAAAACTCTTTGCGCTCTTTCTGACACCACTCCAAAAGCATAGATTTATAGTTTTGCTCTTTGCGCAAGAGTTTTTCCATATTTATATGCTTTTTATAAGAACGTAATATGAAATCAGCCGCCACATCATAACCTTTATCAAGATAAACAGCTCCCACTAACGCCTCAAAGAGATTGCCCGTAATATTATTGAAGTTGTTATTGCCTTTACGCATAACAACATACTTACGCAAACCCATTTTTTCGCCTAACTCGTTGGTAGTCTTACGACGTACAAAAAGAGCACGAGTAGAAGAAAGGAAACCCTCTTTTTGATTAGGGTAATATTTATAAAGCATTTCACTCATCACGGTTTCGAGGACAGCATCGCCAAGAAACTCTAAGCGCTCGTTGTTCAAAAGTCTGCCTTTTTTGTCACGTTGAGACATAGAACTATGAATAAAAGCTATGTCATAGAGCTTTGTATTATTTTCGCGAAAACCTAAAAGGTCTTGATATTTAGTTGGTTTCCAGAATTGAATCTTACGCCAAAAGCTATTTAAAGTTTTAAGTGTGTTGCGTTGTAAATTCTTGGTTTTAGTGGATGTATCTTGAGGTGTGGATTTTTTGTTATTCATAATCGAAATTTAATGTTTGTTGAGTATCCAACAGGCGGAAAGTCATTCGATGATAGGGGGTTGTGCCATATTGCTCGATGGCAGCACGATGTTTTTTTGTTGGATAGCCTTTGTTGCCTTTCCAATCATACTGCGGATATTCGTCATGCAAACGACACATGTACTCATCGCGATGAGTTTTAGCGAGAATAGAAGCTGCCGCGATTGACATATATTTGCCATCGCCCTTGACCACAGTTTGATAGGCTACGGATTTGTATGGTTTAAATCGGTTTCCGTCGATAATAATATGATCGAATTTTAGTTTTTTTTCTACTTGCTCTAGGGCTCGGTGCATTGCCAATATGCTGGCATTGAGAATGTTTATCTCGTCTATTTCTTTGGCCGTCACAACACCCACAGCCCATACCACAGCCTCGCGCTCGATAATCTCGCGCAACTCGTTGCGCTGACGCTCGGACAACTGTTTGCTATCGTTCAGCAAATCATTAGAAAACCCTTCGGGCAAAACTACGGCAGCGGCATAGACGTCGCCAGCAAGACATCCGCGCCCTGCTTCATCAACACCGACTTCGATGCAATTGGGTTTTAAATGATTTTGTAACATAAAATTTGATAATAAATAGTGGCTATAGAAATTATAAAAACTATAGAAACTATAGCGACTATAGAAATAAGTTTAATACTCCTATTCCTTGTTACCAGTTCCGTCAATAAATTGTTTCCATTAAAACACGCCCTACAGCATCGAGAGTAGATGGGTCGATAGTGCGCATATCGTCGTTGTGAGTATGCCAATAGTCGCCAAAGCCCGATTCGGTGTCGGGTTGAAACTGAATAATATCGATGCAAGGGATGCCTGCACGGATGACGTTGAGATGGTCGTCAGTGACACCACCACCACGTTGATTGACAAAGATATGACTTAAGCCTAAATCGGAGGCTTTATTCCATACACGATCTACCACCCAAGAGGCATATTGATCAGAAAAATATTCTCGATAGAATTGTGCACCTTGTGCGCCAACCATGTCGAGCAAGATAGCAAACTGCGCTTGATAGCCAGGGATATGAGGTCGTGATGCCCAATATTTAGAGCCTAAAGCCCAACCTCCATCAAAGAGTTGCGATTGCGCCCAATCAGGTGCGCCCCAATCTTCGAGGTCGAACAGAATCAGATCGACACCCATTACAGCATCTCTCATACCTAATTGGCGAGCTAATTCGAGAATTACACCTACTCCACTAGCCCCATCATTGGCTCCAATTATCGGTTTGCGACGATTGTCGGAATTTATATCATTATCGGCAAACGGACGGCTATCCCAATGAGCACATATCATCACGCGATTAGGTTTGCTTATGCCATACGATGCCACTACATTGCGAATAGGCATTTTAGAGCCGTCGTAAAGCATGGTTTCGCCTTCTTGAACAATTACAGTATCGGCATTAAAGCGATTAAATTGCTCTACAAAATAGTTTAAACACGTAGCGTGAGCCTCAGTGCCAGGCACACGAGGTCCAAAATCGCACTGCGCTTTTACGTAGAGATAGGCACTATCAGGATTGAATGTAGGTACAACTCTAGCAGTCGTATTATCTTGTTTTGCTTTATTGGAATGAGAGGCAAATCCGCATGCCGACAAAAAAGATAATACGATTGCAAAGATAAGATATTTATAATTCATCGTCGAACGATTATTTATTAACTACAAAGTCGAGAGCGATACTACTTTGAGCCACTGCGTGCATGTGTTTTTTCACGATATTGCAGTGGTACATGTCTTGTTGATAAACTTCGAGAGCAGCCCAATCTTCGACTAACACTTCGAGAATGATATCGTAAGAACGAGCAGAGTGCAACTCGTCGCAATTTACTTGAACATCAAGCGCAGTAGGCACTTTGCCACGCATTGACAATAATACGTTTTTTGTTTCTTCGATCAATTTTGCTGTAGGTTCAGCCAATTTGAAACATACGATGTGCTTTACCATAATGTAGATTTTTAGTAGCGAGTAGCGAGTAACGAGAACCTCTGCACTCGGCTTTCGCATTTGTTATTTATTTAATTGTTAATTATTCTTCTGTGTACCAGCTGGCGTACATTGCGTAGTTGTGAGCAATTTTTTGGTTGATTTCTTTTGCTTGCTCAGAAGCAACTTCTTTGACTTGTTTGGCTGGCACGCCTGCCCAAATTGTATTAGGTGGCACAATTGTTCCGCTAAGTACCAAGGCATTAGCTGCAATAATAGCACCTGCGCCAACTACGGCACCATCGAGCACAGTAGAACCCATACCAATAAGGGCATAGTCTTCGATTTTAGCTCCATGAATAGTTACATTATGACCTACACTGACATAGTCGCCAATCTCGATTGTAGATTTTTGATAGAGAGTGTGAAGCACTGCGCCATCTTGGATATTCACGTGATTGCCAATACGAATAGAGTTGACATCACCACGCAATACGGCATTAAACCAAATGCTGCAACCTTCTCCAATAATTGTATCGCCAATGATTGTGGCATTGTCGGCAAGATAGCAATCTTTGCCTATTTCGGGAGTAAATCCCCTAACTGATTTTATGAGAGCCATTTGAGAGTTGAAAGTTAAAAATTGAAAGTTGAACCAACGGTCTTTGAACCGAAGGTGATAAAAAGTTGAAAGTTATTATAGCACTATAATAATTAAATATCTATCAAAAAAAGAATAAGCATCTGATTTAGTCCTGCAAAAGAGACTAAACCAAATGCTTATGTATATAGTTTACAATAAAGTCAAATTAGATTTTCTTGAAAATAACGCTAGCATTGTGACCGCCAAAGCCAAATGTATTTGACAAGGCAGCACGGATTGGACGTTTTTGCGCTTTATTGAATGTAAGATTTAGTTTATAATCTATTTCAGGATCTTCATCGCCTTCATGGAAGTTGATTGTAGGAGGTACTGTATCGTTGGCAACAGCGAGTACTGTAAGCATAGCCTCAACAGCACCAGCAGCACCGAGGAGGTGACCTGTCATAGATTTGGTAGATGAGATATTCAACTCATAAGCGTGATCGCCAAATAGTTTTTTGATGGCTTTCACTTCAGAGATATCGCCAAGAGGAGTTGAAGTACCATGCACGTTGATATAGTCGATATCGTTGATAGAGAGTTCGGCATCTTCGATGGCATTTTTCATAACCATGTAAGCACCATGACCTTCTGGATGAGGAGCAGTCATGTGGTGAGCATCGGCGCTAAGACCGCCACCAACCATTTCGGCATAGATATGAGCACCACGAGCTACGGCATGTTCATACTCTTCGAGAATAAGAGCAGCACCACCTTCGCCAAGCACAAAACCATCGCGGCTCTTAGAGAATGGACGAGATGCGCCTTGTGGATCGTCGTTACGAGTAGAGATAGCGCGCATAGCAGAGAAACCAGCAACACCACCTACAGTAATAGCAGCTTCGGCACCACCAGCGATAATAGCATCGGCTTTGCCAAGACGAATATAATTGAATGCATCGATAAGTGCATTAGTTGAAGATGCACAAGCAGATGTAGTAACGAAGTTAGGACCGCGCAAGCCAAACATAATTGAGATGTGACCAACAGAGATATCCGAAATCATTTTTGGAATGAAGAATGGGTTGAATTTAGGACCATTCTCTTTTGTACGTTCGTAATAGCCATACTCTTCTTCGAAAGTACGAAGACCTCCAATACCTACACCATAGATAACTCCAATGCGATCGAGATTAACTTTTTCGAAATCCATTTTAGAGTCAGCCATAGCTTGCTTAGCAGCAGCAATGGCATATTGACTATAGAGGTCCATTTTGCGAGCCTCTTTAGGATCTATATAATCAGCAACGTTGAAGCCTTTGACTTCACACGCAAATTTGGTTTTGAATTTTTCAATATCGAAATGAGTAATAGGAGCGGCACCACT
>JAZQRP010000212.1:0-7230 GCA_045629685.1 Candidatus Aphodosoma sp.
ACTTACGAGCTATTTCTTCTCCTGTTAAATTGCTCTCTTCGTACTCTTTAACAATGCGAGCACGCATTTCTCGTGTGAATTTTGTCTTTCTTACCATAATGTAGACTTTTTTAATCTGTCTACTTATTTTAGGATAAGACAGGGTATTTTATAGTTAAAAAAGGTACAAAACTTTGTAGACTTTGCAAATTGTTGGTGTAAAAGTGGCTGTTTTCTTCGGTGAAGGTTGCTTGCAGGTTGCTGAGAGCTACATTTTAAGATAAAAATCACGTGTAAGAGCAATGTATTCTGTAGTGTATTGATGACGTGCGAGTTCTATAGTTAAAGAGGAATGAGAAACGAGAAATGAGGAATGGTTGGGTTGAGAATTCTGCATTATAAATTGCAAAAGTAATCGTTTTGGAGGAGCTGTTGGAGTAGAGTGGACTTCAGTGAGGTGTGTGAGGGTGAACCCATATTTTGGGGCTAATTCGATTAGTTGGTTGCCTTCGTTGACGGGTAGGATTACAGATAAAGAGCCTCCATCGTTAAGTAGGCGTGCTGAGTGTTGCAATAGGTCATCGAATGAGAGAGAGTCGGTGTGTCGGGCTTGTGTACGACTGGCATCGGGGCATTTGAGCGATGCTACGAAATAGGGTGGATTGCAGACTATTGCGTCGTATTTTTCTTGTGGATTATGATTTTGTAGAGATGTGTGGTAGGTGGTGATATATTTAGCGAATGTACTATTTTTGATATTTTCGGTAGCTTGTTCGATTGATGATTGGTCAATATCAATAGCGTCTATATTGAGGTGAGAGTTTAGAGTATTAATAACCCCCTCCGCCCGTTGGGCTTGTCCCCCTAAGACAGGGGGACAATATTTAGGGTCTTGTGATTGTTTTGAGAAGCGTTGTGCGAGCATAAGGGCAATGAGGCCTGTGCCTGTGCCGATGTCGAGTAGGCGAGAGGCATTAGGTGCAATAGGAGCCCATGCACCGAGGAGTACGCCGTCGGTGCCTACTTTCATTGCTGTGCGGTCTTGATGTATGGTGAATTGCTTGAATTGAAACATATTATTTGTTTTTTAACATAAGTTTTTTTTATTTAAACATAAGTACAAAAACAATTTATAGGCTTGTATGTTATAATATGTATTTTGAAATTTAGTTAGGACAATTGTTTTTTCAAGTACAAGCCTTGTGCTACGGATGCTCGAACCGAGCATCCCTACAATATAATGATTTAGGGTATGTACTTAAAATATTTGTTAGCCAACAGAAACTATTCAAGTACAAAAAAGAGTTAATTGTCCTAATAAATATATTTTGTACTTGTGTTAAAAAATTTTACTTGCGTCGGGCGGCGAAGAAGGATTGCATTAGAGAGAGGGCTTCGTCGGCGAGGATGCCTGATACGACTTCAGTTTTGGGGTGTAGGGCATTAGGTGAGAAAGTAGAGTAGCCACGTTTTGGGTCGGAAGCGCCATAAACAATGCGAGATATTTGGCTCCAACCTAGTGCTCCAGCACACATTATGCAGGGTTCGAGAGTGACGTAGAGAGTGCAATCTTTGAGGTATTTACCACCCATAATGTTGGCTGCTGCGGTGATGGCTTGCATTTCGGCATGGGCTGTTACGTCGTGGAGAGTCTCGGTGAGGTTGTGGGCTCGGGCTATGATACGTCCGTTCCATACTACTACGGCTCCTACGGGTATTTCGCCTTTGTCGTATGCCTCTTGCGCTTCGATGAGCGCCATTTTCATATAATTTTCGTCTGTCATGTCATAAGTAGATATTTTATTTCAACATAAGTACAGAACTAATTTGCAGGTTTACAAAATTTAATCTCTGTTTCTAACTCCATCAGGAGAAATTTTTTTTTTAAGTACAAAAAATTATGTATTAATATTTAAAAGAAATTTTTGTACTTATGTTAAAAAGAAAAAAAAATCTGTACTTGTGTAAAAATATAATATAGAATTAAAGTTGTTTTTTGAAGCGGTCGAGGTTGCGAATTGAGCCATAAATAACAATGCGGTCGTTAGCAGAGAAACGATAGTCGGGTTCATCGGTAGTGTTTACAATTTCGTATTCTAATTCGCGGGAACCGAGGAAATTGAATTTAGAGCGACGGCGTTTGAGGGCAATGAGTTTCACTTCAAAAGTCTCTTCGATATTGGCTTCTGTAAGATTTTGACCTTTAAGTATATCTGGTATTTGACATTCTATTATTTGATGCTCATGATCGATGAGATATACACCTTTAATTTTCTCTGCTTCAGAAGAGTAAGACCAAATATCGGCTATAGTTTTCTCAGGCTCGATAACTTCGTCAACACCTATTGTTTCTAATATAGTGCGATGCATTGGATTAACTGCACGCGCTACGATATGTTTTACACCAGCTTGTTTGAGGAGTGATACGATTACAATTGATTCGCCTATATGGTTACCAAGCGACACAATAACTACGTCGGTATCGTCGAGCGGTAAAGCTTTGATTGATACTTGGTCGATAATATTCACGCACATAGTAGTGGTGATTTGCGACTTATATTCTTCTACTATACGCATATCGGCATCAACGCCAGTGACGTCGTGTCCCATTTGTGTAAGGCGTGTGGCAAGTGCTACGCCAAAATTGCCTAAACCTATTATCAGATAATTCATATTGATTTGATTTTTAACTTATAGGTATATGTTCTGTAGGGTATTGATAGAATTGAGTACCTTTGTTAGATATAAAACAAGAGAGTATAGTTATTGTGCCTAAACGGCCAATAAACATTACGATGAGTATAGTGATTTTGCTTACTATTGATAGTGAAGCGGTGAGATTGAGAGATAAACCAACAGTTGAGAATGCCGAAACGACTTCAAAGATAGCATATTGTGTCGGTAATTTTGGTTCAAAAATAGAGAGTATCACCACACCAAAAGCAACTACTATGAGTGACGAAAAGATGATAATAAATGCACGATTAATAGATTGTTTTGCTATGGTACGTTGGCGTATTTCGATATGATCGCGACCACGAAGAGTGTTGATTACGTTGAGCAGAGCTATAGCAAAAGTAGTGGTTTTGATACCACCAGCGGTTGACATTGGAGAACCTCCAATCCACATATATATAATCATTATTACTACCGAAATATTAGTTAATGCACCCATATTGAATGAGGAGAATCCAGCAGTACGTGGTACGGTGGCAAGGAAAAATGAGGTAGAGAGTTTACCAAAGAAAGATGAGTCGTCAAGTAAAATATTATTGTATTCTGTGATAAAAAAGAGTATCGTTCCACCTACTACAAGCACTACGGTCATTATAACGGCAATTACGGTGTTAGATGTCAGTGTGCGTGCTCTGTGGTCGAACATGCGACGACTACGATGAAATAATGCATCGTAGAGTTGCATGCAGTGTAGTTTGATCCATTGCCATATATTGAAAAGAATAGGAAATCCGATACCACCAAAGATAATTAACCACGATAAAGAGTTTAATAGCAGATAGTTATTGCGGAAATCGGGGTGAAATAGTCCAGCTTCGAGTGTAGAAAATCCAGCATTACAGAATGCTGATATAGAGTGAAATATTGCTACAAACGCACCATATAGTGTGTAATTGCCCATAGCTTCGTAGATGAATAGTGCACCTAAGAGTTCGATTGCTATAGTAATAAAGATAATGTTGCGTAGTGTAGTGAATATTTGTGAAACACTATTGTCGGGGTCGATGAGGTCTTTGATTAACATCTTATTTTGCGATGGATGACGACCCGCAAACATTAGTCCAAAGAACGAGGTAAAGGTCATTATGCCAATACCCCCTAGTTGGATTAGTATTAAAATAATAACATGTCCGATTGTTGTAAAAGTTGATGCTACGTCGATAGTGGTCAATCCAGTCACACATACGGCACTAGTGGCTGTGAATAGGGCATCGAAAAACGATATTCCGTTGACTGTAGCGCGAGGTAGCAGTAGCAAACCAGTGCCTGCTATAATCATAGCCATAAAACTGCCTACCATAATCCAACTTGGCGATATTTTGCTTGAGAGAGAGTGGGTTATGACAGCCGATAGTTTTAGTAGAGCCTCTATTGCTACGATGGCTATCATCAGATAGTTATGACGTAGGATACTAAACAGCGACCAATATTTCTCAAGCCATTCGGTTGGTAATAGCCATATTATTGACAATGTGATTATTATACCATATAGAGATATAAATAAAGGATTAAATTTTTTCTTCTTTTTGTATTTTGTTGAGTTTGTTTTGGAGTGCGATTTTATATGTTTAATGAAATTAAATGTATATTCGCAAAAGAAAAAATAAAAAGAGAAAAGAAATAGAGGTAATGGAATAGCTTTGTTGAAAGCAATAGGAAAACCAAGTGCGTAGATTAGGATAGCAATGACGACAATAGACGTTAGCGCATTGACTATTGATACAGCCTTAAATATCCAAGAAATTATTGGCGATAGCGTTAATTGCAATCGCATTAAGATAGATTTGTATAAGCCTATAATTCGTTTTTTCATGATGATATATGTCAACAGATAACGGTTAAAGGTCAACAGACAATAGTCAATAGTTTATAGTAAAATGATTAGTTTTTTTGTTTTAGTTCATTATATTTAGGCCATTGTTCTGCGAAGATATATTTACGACTTTCGAAATCGACTTTGCAGAGGATGTGTTGTAGTCCGTTGCTGACGATGAGGTAGGGCACTCGGAGTTGTAGGTTATAGGTGGCTATTTGGTCGAATACGCATTGTGTTATTTCTATGTCGGAGCGTTTGTATTCAATGATTATTAGCGGATTGCCGTAGTCGTCGTAGATGATAGAGTCGCATCGTTTGGTGAGTCCGTTGTAGGTGATAGCGACTTCGTTTGCTATGCGAGTCAAGGGGACTTCGAGAGTGTCGGATATGTAGATGATAGTGTTTTGACGTACCCACTCCTCAGGTGTTAGAACAATCCATTTGCCTCGTATGGGGTCAAATATTTGTATTTGTTCATTTTGTTTGCGCATACGGATGCGGTCGCTATAGTTGGGCATGTTTAATAATTCATAATTCATAATTCACAATGCATAATTCATAATTAGGTTAGAGGTTAATGCCGCATGGTTCTCTAAACTCTAAACTCTCAACTATTTCTTGTTTTTGTTGTTTTTTTTGTGTTGAGTGTCTTGTAGTTTGATGTTTTTGTTTCGTAGGTCGATTGTGCCGTTGCTAAGGTTAAATAGGTCGTTGAAGATTATTTCGTCGTTGATAATGTCTTGATTGTAGGTGTTATAGCAACGTTTCATGAAGTTAGCAATCAATATTAGCAGAGGTTGTTGTGATATGATTGTTTGGTCGGTAGATATGTGTCCAATGAAGTTATCTATAAATCGTCCGTAGTGGCGTTCGCGTATTTGATAGTTGGGTAGAGGTATGGCTTCGGGTGTTGGATGTATGTCTTCGGCAGGGGTTATTTCGTATGGGTAGTCGATGTCTAATTGGAAGTTAGACATTAGTGCGAGATGGTCCCAAAGTTTGTGTTGAAAGGCGTCGTTGTCGCGTAGGTATGGGAATAGGTTTCCCATGCAGTTGATGATGCTACGAGCACATCGATTTCGTTCGTTGCGGTCTTCAATTGTCATGGCTATTTCCACCATGTTTTGTATGTTGCGTCCGTATTCGGGAAGGATAAGTTCTTTCATTTTTGTTTGTTTTTTTAGACAGAATGACATAAGAACATATTTTTTACATATACCTCGTTACACCTGCGGTGTATCTTTGTGTAAGAATGACATATTTGAAAAAATGTAATTATGAATTCTTTTGTGGTGTATAGAATTCTTTGAGGTAGAATGGTTCGTAATAGGCTACGTCTTGGAATTGTTGGTTGCGGTAGGCTTCTTCTGCGAGTTCGACCATCATGTTGGCAGTAGGTTTGACGGATGTAATGAATTGTGCGTTTGGATTTTTGATTACATTAGAACATTTTTCGGCACCGCTACCGCAGAAATAGATAGGGCGGTCAATATCGGAGAAGCTATTTTCATCGATGATTTTTGCTTCGGCTGGAGATATTTCGTTTAATGTGTTGTCGTATATTGCGGTGTAGACCTCCATGCGACGAGCGTCAATTAGCGGGCATATTACAGTATTTGTAGGTGTGGTGTTTTGTAATGCTGTAGCCATGATTTTTAGAGTGTTGATAGCGATGAGTTTGCAACCAAGTGCATAGCAAAGACCTTTGGCAGTTGATACACCTATGCGTAGTCCGGTGTATGAGCCTGGTCCGCTGCTGACTGCAACGGCATCAAGCTTGATGTTTTGCTCACGGATTTGTTTCATTGCAGTTTCGACGTACACGGGTAGGTGAGTTGCGTGTTGCATGGCTTCGTCGCTCATTTGCAGGTTTAGAATTTTGCCGTTACTTTCGATAGCAACGCTGCATGTTTCGGCTGATGTTTCGATTAGTAGTATATTTGCCATTTTGTATAGTGTATAGTGTGTAGAGATTAGGGTATAGAGGTAGAGGTTAATGTTGTATTGTTCTATTAATTTTAATTTCTAAACAATTTTTGCAAAGTTACAAAATTTAGGCTGAAAGAACAATAAAAAATAAAAAAATGTTGAAAAATTTGGTAGTTTCGGTTTTTATTTCTAAATTTGCAGTCTCAACCATTAAAAATACAATTGCCTATAAGTTTATGACTACCATTATTTGATTAGATTACAGAGTATGGATTACAAGATATAGATGAGATAGATGAGTCTTACTTTTGCTTGTAACCTAATAATAACAACTAGTAACTAAACTGAAAATGATGGAAGTTAATAAATTGATGCTTACCGATGAGGATTTGGTGAGTAGTTTTGCAAGTGGCGATAATGATGCGTTTGAGGTTCTTTTGATGCGTCATAAAGATAGGGTGTACACCTATATATTCAATATAGTGCGCGAACACAGCATCGCCGACGACATTTTCCAGGACACATTTATCAAAGTGATTACGACCATTAAGCAAGGTCGCTACTACGATGCGGGCAATAAGTTCGCCGCTTGGCTCATGCGTATAGCCCACAACAAAACAATGGATTATTATCGTCGACTGCTTGTCGAAAAAGAGATTTCGAACGACGAATACGACATCGATTTGTTCAACGAAGCCAGCCTCTGCGACTGTTCAGCGCAGGACGCAATCGAAAAAGAGGAGGCATTGCACGACATCGAAACCCTCATT
>JAZQRP010000213.1:0-6976 GCA_045629685.1 Candidatus Aphodosoma sp.
ATATTTATAGTATATTTATAGTATGTTTATAGTATGTTTATCATATATTTATAGTATGTTATAGTTAAGATTCTTTGTTGGTTTAATAAAAAAGAGACAACAGAAAACTAAGGAAGAAATAAAAACAATGAGTAAGATAAAAACTACATGAGAGGCAAGAGGGATGAATAGTTAGAAACTAAAAAACAAACTATTTTCAATATGTGTTTTATATTTAAATTTTTTTTTGTAACTTTGCAAGTTGAATAGTATATATAAGGTAAAAGATGCAAAACATTAGAAATATTGCAATTATTGCGCACGTTGACCATGGTAAAACTACGTTGGTTGACAAGATGTTGCTTGCTGGGCAATTGTTTCGTGAGAATCAACAAACTGGTGAGTTAATGTTGGATAACAATGATTTGGAACGTGAACGCGGTATCACTATTTTGTCGAAAAACGTGTCGATAAATTATAAAGACACTAAAATTAATATTATTGACACTCCAGGTCACGCCGATTTTGGTGGTGAGGTGGAACGTGTGCTAAATATGGCAGACGGTTGTTTGTTGCTTGTTGATGCTTTTGAAGGTCCTATGCCTCAAACTCGTTTTGTGCTTCAAAAGGCATTACAAATTGGGTTGAAACCTATTGTTGTAATAAATAAGGTAGATAAACCTAATTGTCGCCCAGATGAGGTACAGGAGGCGGTGTTTGAGCTGATGTTTAATCTTGATGCAACTGAAGAGCAATTGGATTTTCCGACTATCTATGGTTCAGCGAAAAACAATTGGATGTCGACTGATTGGAAAAATCAAACTGAAAATATTTTTCCATTACTTGACACTATTATTGAACATATACCTGCGCCTCCGGCATTGGAGGGTACGCCTCAGATGTTGATTACTTCGCTTGATTTTTCGAGTTATGTAGGGCGTATTGCTGTAGGACGTGTGCATCGTGGTGTTTTGCGAGAAGGACAAGATATTGCACTTGTAAAACGCGACAGAACTGTTGTAAAACAACGCATTAAGCAATTACAAACTTTCACAGGTTTGGGACGTACTGCGGCACAAGAGGTACATTCGGGTGATATTTGTGCTATTATTGGTTTGGAGAATTTCGAGATTGGCGATTCAATTTGCGACCTTGAAAATCCAGAACCACTTGATCCTATCGCTATTGACGAACCAACAATGTCGATGTCGTTCACGAACAATGACTCGCCATTCTTTGGTAAAGATGGTAAATATGTTACTTCGCGTCATATTCATGACCGTTTGATTCGTGAGTTGGATAAAAACTTGGCGTTGAGAGTGGAAAAAAATCCGGATTCGGATGTGTGGCGTGTGTCGGGTCGTGGAGTGTTACACTTGTCGGTATTGATTGAAACTATGCGTCGCGAAGGTTATGAATTACAAGTTGGGCAACCACAAGTTATCACTAAAGAGATTGATGGTGTGCTTTGCGAACCTATTGAACAACTCACAGTTAATCTTCCTGAAGAATATTCAAGTCGCATCATTGACATGGTTACTCGCCGTAAAGGTGAACTCCTCTCAATGGAGACTCAAAAAGATAGAATCCACATGGAATTTGCTATTCCATCGCGTGGCATTATTGGTTTGCGTAACAATGTATTAACAGCATCGGCAGGCGAAGCTATCATGGCTCACCGCTTCCTCGAATATCAACCTTGGAAGGGCGATATTGAACGTCGCAATAATGGTTCAATCATCGCAATGGAATCAGGTACTGCATTTGCATACGCTATCGACAAATTGCAAGACAGAGGTCGATTCTTCATCTTTCCACAAGAAAATGTATATGCTGGGCAAGTAGTTGGCGAACATAGCAAAGAGGGTGATTTAGTTGTAAACGTAACTAAATCAAAGAAATTGACCAATATGCGTGCTTCTGGT
This sequence comes from Candidatus Aphodosoma sp., assembly GCA_045629685.1. GTDB lineage: Bacteria > Bacteroidota > Bacteroidia > Bacteroidales > Paludibacteraceae > Aphodosoma. The sequence continues at coordinate 1,905 of JAZQRP010000213.1, forward strand.
TCAGACGACAAGGTGAAACTCATTCCACCTGTAGTTATGTCGCTCGAAGAGACACTTGAATATATCAAAGAGGACGAATATGCAGAGATTACACCAAATCACATTCGTATCCGCAAAATCATTCTCGATGAAACAGAACGTAAACGTGCGAATAAAAATTAGGAATTAATTTAATATAGGCGAAGCGAGTGAGTCTCGCTACTCGCTACTAAAAGACTAAATATTTAAAATATGAAAGAACTTATCAATTATCTTGGTGTTATTCTTATGCTCATCGGCGTAGCAGTATTTGTATATTATCACTTCGCTGTTATCGGTGGTGGCAATGGTTATCTTTATGTAGGTTTAGGTTGTGTACTTGCAGGTCTTTTTGCACACATCATCCTCAACAAAAGAATCCGCTAATAACAAACTCAACATGCGACTCTATATATAGTACATAAAACGATAAAGTTTTATGTACATTTGTCGTATTATCACTACTTGCTACTAATTTCTTATTCATAAAAGAATGTCAGAAGAACAAATCACATCGTTAGAAAATCAATTTGCTACAACTGAGTATAGTGATGATAACATTATCACGCTCGAAGGATTAACCCACATTCGTCGCCGTGCAGGTATGTATATCGGCAAATTGGGCGATGGTTCTAGTGCAGATGATGGCATCTATGTGCTTATAAAAGAGGTGATTGACAACTCGATAGACGAGTTTCGTATGCACTTTGGCAATCGCGTAGAAATCACGATTAAAGAGCGTACAGTCACTGTGCGCGACTACGGACGTGGCATACCTCAAGGCAAAATGATTGATGCCGTTTCGAAATTGAATACAGGAGGTAAATACGATGATAAAGCATTTAAGAAATCAGTTGGCCTTAACGGTGTAGGTACTAAGGCAGTAAATGCATTGTCATCACAATTCACCGTTAAATCGTTCCGCGATGGAATGGTGAAACAGGCCGACTTCGAGCATGGCAAATTGATAAAAGAGTACGATTTAGTAGCAACAGACGAGAAAAACGGAACATTAATTTGTTTCACTCCAGATTGTAATCCTCAACATCCTCAAGAGAGACTTTTCGATCCACACTACTCGTTCCGTGATGAGTTTGTGGAAACTATGCTTCGCAACTATAGCTACTTGAATACGGGTCTTACAATTGTATATAATGGCAAACGTTTTGCCTCAAAAAATGGACTACTTGACTTGTTGAACGAAGCAACTACATCAGAGCCACTCTACCCTATTGTTCACCTCAAAGATGAAGACATAGAAATTGCATTCACTCACATTGAACAATATGGAGAAGAGTACTATTCATTCGTCAATGGTCAACACACAATACAAGGCGGTACACACCAATCTGCTTTCCGTGAAGCATTTGGAAAGACAATCAAAGAGTACTACAATAAAAATGGCATGGAATTGAGCGACATTCGCTCAGGACTTGTCGCAGCAGTAGCTGTATCGGTACAAGATCCAGTCTTCGAATCACAAACCAAAGTGAAACTCGGCTCAAAGGATATGGGTCCTGATGGTCCGACTATTGCTAAATTCGTAGGCGACTTCGTAAAAAAAGAGGTAGACAACTATCTACACAAGAATCTCGAAGTGGCAGATGTAATGCTAAAAAAAATACAAGAGGCTGAAAAAGAACGTAAAGCAATAGCAGGGGTTACAAAATTGGCGCGCGAACGTGCAAAAAAAGCCAATTTACACAATAAAAAGCTTCGTGATTGTCGCATTCATCTCAATGATGCAAAAGGTGATTTGCGCGACCAATCGTGCATTTTTATCACAGAGGGTGACTCAGCATCGGGCTCTATCACCAAAACTCGTGATGTTGATACCCAAGCCGTTTTCTCACTACGAGGTAAACCATATAACTCTTACGGACAAACCAAAAAAGTGGTGTATGAAAATGAAGAGTTCAATTACTTGCAAGCCGCACTAAATATCGAAGATGGATTGGAAGGATTACGCTATAATAAGGTGATTATTGCAACCGATGCCGATGTAGATGGTATGCACATTCGACTTTTATTAATGACATTCTTCTTACAATTCTTCCCTGACTTAGTAAAGAAAGGTCACGTATATATCTTGCAAACACCACTTTTCCGTGTACGTAATAAAAAAGAAACTCGCTATTGCTACACCGAAGAAGAACGACTTGCTGCACTCGAAGAATTAGGTGCAAATCCTGAAATCACACGATTCAAAGGTTTAGGTGAGATATCGCCTGATGAGTTTAAACACTTCATTGGTGCGGATATGCGTCTCGACCAAGTAATGCTCCGCAAAGAAGACGCCGTCAGCGAACTACTCACATTCTACATGGGAGACAACACTCCGGAACGTCAAAACTTCATCGTTGAAAACTTAGTTGTAGAAGATGATGAAATATAAAAAACATAAAATTATTGTACAACAAAACATATAATTTGGTAATCATGAAAAAATTATTTTTCATAATCATAACATTATTACTACCAATTATTATCAAAGCTCAAAACAACAAAAGTTCTGAGCTTTTCCTGCAATTTGAAAAGAGATTTCATTTATTAGACTCTCTAATATTCACACCAAACAACCAATCCCTCGTTCAAGAACAAACTACTGATGCAATCATATCTAGCTCAACGTCAATCGACTCAATGCAAGTAAAAATTGACTCACTAATCGAACGCAAAATCGACGCTCAAAAATTAGCACTAAAACACGAAACAGGATTAAGTGTTACGGGGCAAGCATATTTCCGTCTTGATGATAATCTAAGCATCGATGAAGAAGATGCTGTGTCGCGCTATGGTGCAAAAGTACAAGCCGACTTAAGATGGCATTTCTTAAATAGCGCCGTACTACATCGCAAAGGCCGCCTAAATGCAATCGACCTACAAGGCGAAATAGACCGAAAAAACTTTGAACGCACAAATATATCTCTTTTGGTGGAAAAACAAAAAGAGTTGTTCCGCATAAAAAACGATAGTTTATTGTCAAGCATATTAAAACATCGAATTTATAATCTCAACCTATTAAATAGCGGACAACAATATTTACTCGAAAACGGCAATATCACAACCGACGATATACTAACAACACTCAACGAAAAAGCCGAAGCCGAACGACTATTAGCCTCATTAATCGACACTGTCTCTCCAACTAATAATCTCTATAAACCTTCTGGTGTAATAGTAGATATTGACACAACAAAATTGATGGAACACATTCGCAAATACAATGCCAATTTAAGTATAATTGATTTAAAATCACAACTATTAGAACAACAACGACAAAACAATTCGTATTGGACTACGTTGAATGTATCGCCATATATAAGATACTCTTATTATTTTAGAGACGATATGCCCAATTCAACAAATGTTGACTTGGGGTTAAGTTTCATTATCCCTCTATCAGGCGAAACTAACAAGCAACGCAAGACTATGAACACCGAACTAAAAATATTAGAAATCGAAAAGAACCAGTTATCACAACAAATTATAGACAACATAAAATTGATTTTACTTGACATTAAACGTATGAATCGTGCATCTGAAAGTGAATTATACCGAATGCAAGAAATCAAAAAGTATATACAAACTCGCACTACTGCATATCACAATGGCATTGGAGAATATAATTTTGTATCTCGCATGAAAGAATATAACACCTACCTCCTATGTTGGGAAAAATTCTTATCTTTTCAATATCAACGTGATTGTCATATAGCCAATCTACAAAACTATCTACCAAACATTTCTATATTAGATTTTTGTATAGAAACTAAAATATAAAACCTCCATATAATTTTACACAATCTATCATTTTCAGTCTATGAAAAATTTCAGTTTTACGCCACACGACCCAAACAACGATATTGAAAACATATTAAAACAAAGAAAAAAAACTATCGCAAAGCAACAGTTAATTTTCTCTCTTCTCTTTATATCAATATTAGTTATAATCCTACTATGGGCATTAGACCGTACAATATATACCGAATTTGATGGATATATCAACACAGATATGAATGTCGTGCGCTCGCCCGACGACCTTTATATCTTGGAAAACCACAGAAAAGTAGGCGACTTCATCGCTCCTGGCGACACATTATTCTCTTATGTATATGCCGAAAATTTCTTCAGCCACGAAACTTCAACCGAAGAACCTGCTGTTATCGCACAAAATCGTAATATGACCGTACAATACGGATTGGCAAAACAAGATTTGGCTGTCACTCAAGTAAGAATAAAAGAATTGAAACGCCAATTGGCAACCACCGACCACAACATACGATTCGGGCTAAGCGACAATCAAAACAAAATGAGAATAGAACAAGAATTGGCAGAAGCTGAATCTCTATACAAAGCCCAAAAACGAAAATTAGTTGTACTGTATAAAGCAATGACTCAAACCAACGAAGCTGTCAAAAAACTATATCACGAAGAACATGGTTTCCTCCAAATCCAAGATATGCGCAACATAGAATTAATGAAAAAGTTAAATTTGATTCGTTATTCTATTGCAATCGATTCGGGTATTGTAACTAAAGTACACACGCCTGGTTTAACTTTATCGTTAAGAGGCGAACCTATTATGACCACTCAAAGTTTCAACTTGGAACACAACAACCTATCGGTTGTAGCATATGTAATGCCCGAAGATATGAAACATATCAACCGAAACACACAAGCCGAAGTAATTGTTAACAACGACATCTCATTTACGGCTAGCGTATTGATGCTTGGTACGCGCACAGAAGAACTCCCTACACAACTTCGCAGTTCCTTATCACAAAACCACACTGCAGTCATAGTTGTTTTAGGCCCCGATCCTGATCAAATCATCCCTTTTTGGTGCTTAGTAAAAAACATCCCTGTGAAAATACGAATCAATAATTTCAAAAAATATGAACATGAGAAAAAAGACTATATGTTGTTTAACACTACATCAGGATTGATTCATTCGACAATGGATGGTTATCATAACGAAATTAATGACTCTACTCATTATAACGATTCTACAATATTACAAGACTCTTTAGATATAATAGAAGGTGTAACTA
>JAZQRP010000214.1:0-7352 GCA_045629685.1 Candidatus Aphodosoma sp.
TCATTGAATTCTTTTAATTTTAGTAATTCATTTAAATCTTCAATTTTGCCATTATGTTTTTTATCCCATCTTAAATTGTATATTGCTTTGGCTTGATAATAATTAATATAGGGATGTTTGTGTAGTCGTTTTATTCCTGAATAATTAATATTTATTTTTTTGATTGAGTCATATTCAATATTAATGTAAGGAATTAGTTTATCAATTATTGAATCTGGAATATTTTCAATTTCTTGTAGTTGTTTTGCTGAATAAAAACCGCCTAAATCTTTTCTATAGGCTACTATCATGGCTGCGCGACTTTTTCCTATGCCAGGTAATTTGCTTAATAAAGCAGTGTCTGCTTTATTGATTTCAAACGTAAAAAATTCTTTGGGTCTATAGGTAGTTGAACTATCTTGAATTGTAGGTTTGAGAGAATGAAAAACTATAAATTCTTTTAATGAGTCAACTAATAAAGTATCAATTCCGTATATTGTTCGTAATTTTTTATATGTATAAATTTTACCTTTATGTCTACGATATTGTAGCCAATTATGAGCCATATAAGGTTGAAATCCGAGTTTGATAATATCTATACTATCAATTGTATTTGGGTCAAATTCAAATTTTTCATGGGGTAATTTTATTGGACTCTTATTAGAAAATTCGTGCTGGCGTTGCCATTCAAGAGAGTCAAGTTTCGTTTCAAAGTTTTTGATTTTAATGATTGTTGTTGAATCAGGGTTGAAGCTATGATTTTTATGAGAATGAAATTTATTAATTCTCCAATCTATAATAAAGCATCCTATAATAAAACATGCGAGGATAACAAATATAATTTGTTGTCCTCGCGAATATTTCATTAGATTAGGATTCATTGAATATATTTTAATTGTTCAATTTAGATTGTCATTTCGCCACGTAGAGGTATAGCCATTTCGCGTTTTACATCTTCTGCAGAATTGTATTTACCTAGTAAGAACATTAATTTGGCTACGGCAGCTTCTAATGTCATATCATGTCCTGATACAACACCAGCTTTAATAAGGTTTACGCTTGCTTCGTAATGGCCCATTTCTACTGAACCTGTACGGCATTGAGTTACGTTTACGGTAACGATGCCAGAGGCAGTAGCTTCGCTAATGATATCGCATAGCCATTGGGCTGTAGGAGCATTGCCAGAGCCGAATGTTTCTAATACAACGGCGCGTAATCCTTTAATAGAATATATAGCTTTTACAGTTTCAGGACGGATGCCAGGGAACATTTTTAGGACTACAATATTGTCGTCAAAATGATTTGCGACTGAGAGTTGAGCATCGCTTGCTTCGCGATGGATATTGTGGTCATAATATTTTAGGTGCACACCAGCACGTACTAATTCAGGATAATTAAATGAAGCAAAAGCATCAAAATCTTCAGCGTTACGTTTTGTTGTACGATTGCCACGCATCAATTTTCCTTCAAACATTAAAGCTACTTCAGGAACCATAGCTTCTCCCTTGTCATTTTTTGCTGCAGCAAGTTCGATTGCAGTGATAAGGTTTTCTTTAGCATCGCTACGAAGTACACCAACTGGCAATTGAGAACCAGTGAAAATAACAGGTTTGCGTAAGCCATCAAGCATGAATGACAATGCAGCAGCAGAATAAGCCATAGTATCTGTGCCGTGAAGGACGACAAAGCCATCAAAATTGTCGTAGTGTGTTTCTATATGGTGGCCGATTTCAATCCAATTGGATGGTTGAATGTCGCTTGAATCTATAAGTGGGGAGAATGATACAGAAGCAATGTTTACGTTGAGCATCTGCAATTCTGGTATAAAACTTAAAACTTGTTTTGTATCAAGTGGAGCGAGTGAATGATTTGAACTATTTTCGCCCATACTGATGGTTCCACCAGTAAATATTAAAAGAACTGAACTTCTGTTTTCCATAAATGTCAGTGATTTTTTCTTTTTATTTGTAAAGTACAAAGGTACAACATTTTTTTGAATAGTCAAATAAAATAATGAAAGTTTTTCAGTTGTGAATAGTATAAATTTTTAGTGGGCTGCGTAAATATAGTTTATTGAATTTGTAAAATACAAAAATAGAATTGCTTCTTTATAGAGGCAATTCTATTTTTGTATTTAGGAGAGTTTCCATTGTATGTTCATAGCCGATGTTGAATATGTCTTCGAAGTGGTCGGTGTCGAACATGCCGTATTGTTTAGCTTTGTCGGGTTCGAGTACGAGGTTGCATATTTTCTTTTCGGGAACTGTGCTTGATTGTATTGATAAATTGTAAACACGTTCGATGATTTGTGTAGTAGAGTGTACAGTATTATCGTATCGTATAGGGTTGACGTGGCATCCAATCAAGAATTTGCATTGTGAGCGAATGAGCGAGGCTGGCATGTTGTTGAATATGCCTCCATCGACATATACTTTGCCGTCAATCTCTTTTGGGGTAAGAAAGATAGGGACGGATGCTGAGGCTACAATCTTTTCGATTAGAGGTCCAGACGAGAAGATAGCATTTTCGCCTACGGTAAGTTCGGTGGCATTGATGTATAGTGGCAGTTTTAGCTCTTCAAATGTTTTGGCAGAGATGGCTTCACTAATCATTTTCTCGAACTTGCGGGTGCTGAGCAGACCTTTTTTAGGACGTATAAATCCAATATAATCCATAAATTTGGTTTGCTTGAAGAAATAGCAGATGTCGTCAGGAGTTTTGCCATCGGCATATAGAGCAGCGACAATAGCTCCAGCGCTTACGCCAGATAGTATCTGTGGGCGCAAGCCGTATTCTTCAAGAGCTTTTATGACGCCTGCGTGGGCCAATCCTTTGGCTCCGCCTCCGCTTAATGTTAGACCGATGCGATACATTTGAGAGTTTTTTATAGCGATTATAGCTACTATAGTTTCTATAGCGACTATAGCAACTATAGTAGCTATATTTATTATAGTCTTTATAATTTTATAGGGTTGTTAGTAGCCATGCAAGATATATGCCGTAGATTGTGAGCATTGAGATGCCTTCGATGCGGTTGATGTTGCGTTTGCGGCTGATGAGGATAAATAGTAGGAGGAGTAAACTACTACCAGCTGCCATAGCGGCATCGACTTGTAGGTTAGGGTAACTTGTGAGGGGATTGATTATTGAGCTTAGTCCGAGTACAAAGAAGACGTTGAATATGTTAGAACCGATAACGTTGCCTATAGCAAGGTCGGTGTTCTTTTTGAGGGCAGCCATGGCAGAAGTTGCAAGTTCAGGGAGTGATGTGCCGAGGGCAACAACTGTTACACCAATGACCGATTCGCTTATACCCCATGATTGTGCGATTGTGACGGCATTGCTAACAATAAGTTCACCACCATAAACAAGACCCGCAAGTCCAATTACGATAAGGATAAGTGACTTCCATATAGGCATAGCCTCGAAACTTTCGTTCGAAGATTCGTCGCGGTTGTGGAGACCTTGGTATATGGTATAGGTGCAGAAAATGATGAATACGATGATGAGCATTACGCCATCGAAGCGCGATACACCATTGTTGGATTCGCCAAGGTGGAGTAGTCCGAAGAAGTTGGTGCCGAGCAAAAGTACAGCCAAACCCGCTAATGCACTGAGTGGTATTTCGATGCGGTAGGTAGATTTTTTGCAAGCTACAGGGAATATGGTTGCCGAAATACCAAGAATGATAAGAGTGTTGATGATGTTGCTACCAAGGATGTTTGTGAGTGCAATATCAGATGAGCCTTCAGTAGCCGCTACGATGTTTACGACCAATTCGGGTGCAGAAGTGCCGAAGGCTACTATTGTGAGACCAATTACTAAATCTGAAATATTGAGACGTTTAGCCAAACCAGATGCTCCATTGATGAGCCAATCAGCTGAAATAGTTAATAAGGCAAAGCCTATGATTAATAGGACGTAGTTCATAATTTTAGTTGTTATTGTTATAGTTGCTATAGTTTCTATAGTCACTATAGCGATAGTTATTCTTCAATTTGTTTTAGTGCTTCACGCACGGTTTCGTCGGTTGTGTAGAGAAGAGGGTAGAAACCTTCATCGCCGAGTATATTACGCACTATGTAAGAGTTGATGTGTTCGTTTATTAGTTTGTTAGATATGCGTTTGTCTGTGTTAGAGCCTGTTACATCTTCTTTTGCAGCATAATCAACAAGTTGGTCGAATAGTCCAAGAGTGTTGAGGTGTGCATTGAGCGATTGCCAATCGGTGAATTCTTTTAGTTCGGTGCGATGTGCTTCGGTGTACTTAAGTGCAAATTTGTAGATGAGTGCTTTGTTGACCAATTTAGTGAAATAAGGAGTGATGTCGGTAGTGTCGCGAGGAACGAATACGTCGGGCATAATGCCACCACCACCATATACGACACGGCCATTCTTAGTGAAATATTCGACTGAATCGGCAAGGTGGATAGAGTCGGCATTAAAGAATTCGCCATGAAGATAGCGGTTCCAGATGTCGGTTTCGTAGTCTTCAGCTTTACCACGTGTATAAGGTTTTTGGATGCAACGACCCGATGGAGTGTAGTAGCGAGCAATAGTAAGGCGAGCTTGACTGCCATCGCTGAAGTTGAAAGGTTGTTGAACAAGGCCTTTACCGAAAGAGCGGCGACCGATGATTGTGCCACGGTCGTTGTCTTGCATTGCTCCAGCGAAGATTTCACTTGCAGAACCAGAGAATTCGTCGATAAGCACGATGAGAGGGGTATTTTTAAAAGAACCGTTGCCTGTAGCTTTGATGTCGTAGCGAGGGTAGGCGCGGCCTTCTACATATACAATGAGTTCGTTTTTGTTGAGGAATTCATTGATCATATTTACCGCAGCGTCAAGGTAACCTCCAGAATTGCCACGAAGGTCAACTATAAGATTTTGCATGCCTTGTGATTTTAGTTTGGCAAGACCTGTGAGGAATTCGGAATAGGTGTTTGCTCCGAATGAATTGACAGCAATGAATCCTGTTGTTGGGGTAATCATATAGGCTATATCTACACTATGCACAGGAATATCCTCACGAGTGATGTCGAAATAGAGAGTTTCGGAAGTGCCACGACGAACTATGCCGAGACGAACATCAGAACCTTTAGGTCCACGGAGTTTTTTGAATACCTTTTCGTTGTTGATATCTTTACCTACGAAAAGTGTATCGTTAACTTCAATGATGCGGTCGCCCGGGAGGAGACCAGCACGTTCAGATGGACCACCAGAGATAACATCTACAATATATATAGTGTCTTCTTGTAGGTTGAATTGCACACCAATGCCCGAAAAAGAGCCTTCGAGTTGCTCGTTGGCAGTTTCGAGGTCTTCCTTAGGAATATAGCTTGAGTGAGGGTCAAGTTGATTGAGAGCGGTGATAATGACAGCTTCGTTAATTTGGGCAATATCGATAGTATCGACGTATGCGCGGTCGATTATGTTGAGTAGTTCGGTTACTTTGTTGGATGCTGCGTTATTACCTTGTAGTTTAGAACTGATATCACCGAGCATATTTTGGGTAGAGCGGGCTGATATTAGGTAACCAAGGACTACGCCAAAAGCTAAAGCTATGGCGATTATGATAGGAAGGAATTTTTTCATAGTTTATTTTTATTTTTTATAGTGGCTATAGGAATTATAGTTGCTATAGCTGCTATAATAATTCTTAATTCTCTTCTGCAGGTTCATATACAACCTCGATGCCAGCGCGTTGGAGGAGTTCGATGCCGTCGCGGATGCGGTATTCTTCGCCATAGACAACGCGTACGATGCCAGATTGGATGATGAGTTTGGCGCATTCGATGCAAGGAGATGCAGTGACATAAAGAGTTGCGCCTGCACTGCTATTATTTGAACGAGCTACTTTGGTAATAGCATTGGCTTCGGCATGAAGTACGTATGGGAGCGATGTGTTGTTGTCGTCTTCGCAGTTGTTTTCAAAGCCAGAAGGAGTGCCATTATATCCGTCAGAGATAATCATTTGGTTTTTGACGAGTAGTGCGCCTACTTGGCGGCGTTTGCAGTATGAGTTTTCAGCCCAAATGCGCGCCATGCGCATATAGCGTTGGTCGAGAAGTTCTTGTTTTGTTGCCATATTTTAAAGTATAGAGTATAGTGTTTAGAGATTAGAGATGCTATAGATATTATAGCTGTTATAGTTACTATAGATATTATAGTTACTATAGATATTATAGTTGCTATAGCTGCTATAGAAATTATAAGAATTGTTTATTTTTCAACTTTCAACTTTCAACTTGTCATGTATTTTTTTCCAGCGTTCGGGGGTGATTTTGGCTCCGATTTCTTCAATTACTTGCGCTGCACAAAGTGTGCCGATTTCGGCGCAACGGCTGAGAGGCAAATTGTTGGCATAGCCATAGAGGAATCCTGCAGCATAGACATCGCCTGCGCCTGTGGTGTCAATAGGTTTGACTTTTTCGGCAGGGATGTGAAGGAGAGTGTCGCCCTGTTTAATGTATGAGCCTTTTGCGCCTACTTTGACGATAGCTAAAGAGGCTTGTTGAGCAATTGCATGAACTGCTTGTTCGGCAGGAAGCTTAGTGAATGTAGTAGCCTCTTCTTCGTTAGCAAATACAATATCGACATATTTTGCAACGAAATCTTGTAGGAAATTGATGTTCTCGGCAACGATGTTGTAGCTTGCGAGGTCAATAGAGACAGTGAGACCTGCCTCTTTGGCAAGTTGTCCAGCTCGAGTTATTAGATTGTAGTTTTGAACGAGGTATCCTTCGATGTGGAGAATGTCGTATTGTTTGAAGGTTTCGATATTTAGATCGTCGGCTGAGAGAGTTACGGCTGCGCCGAGATAAGTAGCCATAGTGCGTTCGGAATCGGTAGAGATTAACACATTGCAACGACCCGAAGGAAGGTCTGATTTGAGTAGATGCGGGGTTACTTTATTATTTGTTAGGTCGTCAGAATAGAATGTGCCGAGATCGTCGTGTCCGACTTTGCCTATGAAACCTACGTTGCATCCGAGACGAGCAAGGGCGACAGAGGTGTTAGAAGCAGATCCTCCCGTTGCAACATGTTTTTCGAGAAGCGATGTTGCATCAGATATACGTTTCATTGTAGTTTGGTCGATGAGTTGCATACTGCCTTTAGGAAGCTCTAATTTATGTAGAGGTTCGTCGTTGGGAAGTTGTACTAAAATATCGACTAAAGCATTGCCAATGCCGAGGATTTTTTTCATTTTGTTTTAGGGTTAGGGTCGTCGGACTTGTCAGACGATGATTTTATTAACAAAAAAAGCCTGATAGACTATGTCTTACAGGCTTTTTGAGCTCTCCCTCTTGGACTTGAACCAAGGACCCTCTGATTAACAGTCAGATGCTCTAACCGACTGAGCTAAGGAAGAAT
>JAZQRP010000215.1:0-1566 GCA_045629685.1 Candidatus Aphodosoma sp.
TTCAGTTTTTCTCAAATAATGCCTCCATTGTCACTTCAGAATGAACAACACTAGAATGTATTCCATCGGCAACGCCATAAGTTGTAACGAAGGTGTGTACTAATGATTTCCGCGTTTTTGTCAAATCCCTAAATAGCTCCATCCTCTCACGAAGTTTCTGTTCATAGTCGCCAGTTATACGATAAGGGCCTTTACTAAACTTTATTTCACATAAATGAACCATTCGGTCAGAACGGTCAATGATTAGATCTATTTGTGCACCAGGAATAGATGTTTCTTTATTTGCGATAGCCTTCCATGTGGACAAGCCACAAGACATTCCTGATATTCCAAGAGCTTTTTTTATTTGCTCGCCATGAAGTTTGCACAACAATTCAAAGGACAACCCTTGCCATGACTCGATGCTACGCGACTCAAAATTATGGCTCCACCATTGCTCATCCTTGGCGATATTGTTAGCTATAAACTTATAATAAAATAAGGTGTAAAAATCGACCAACTGATAAATACAATCCTTGGATTTATGACCATAGAACTGATTTTTGGCAATGAAATCGCAGCGTTCCAAATTATTTAAGACACGGGTGAGTTTGCCGCCTTCAAGTTTCAAGGCATCAGACAGTTCTTTCCTTGTCATTCCGTTACGATGTTCTGTCAACATTTTCACAACAGAAATATACTGGTCTGCATTGGCAAACAAAGCATTGTACAATTCTTCAAATTCAATCTGCATGACCCCATTCTTCTGAAAGAAAAGCCTGTCTATGTTTTGCACCAAACTACTTCTTACGTCCAACAAACTGAGATAGAAAGGAATTCCGCCCAATATCATATAACATTGGAGCATTTGGTATCTGTCCCACTTGCAAAATTTACTCAACAAATAGAGTTCTGTTTCGTACAAATTAAACGGGCGAAGATAAATACTACTTGTAATACGGGCATGTAATCCTCCTTGATTTTCAATCAACTTATCGACCATCCATGATGTTGCAGAACCGCTTGCTATAAATAATATATCATCACGTCTAGCTGCCCAACTATTCCAAAAGTTTTCGAGGGCATCAACAAAATCTGATTTCATGGTGTCAATCCATGGCATTTCATCAATGAAGACAATCTTCTTTCGCTCATGTGGCAAGGATTCCAAGAATTCCTCTAGAACATCAAATGCTTCAAACCAATCTGCAAATTTATATTCCTTATCACTACCAGAATACTTTTTTAGAGCTTTGGCAAAATTACGAAGCTGCCTTTGTCGAGACAATTTGTGGCCACCCACAAAGGAAAAATCATACTGACCAGAAAAGTATTGGTCTACCAAGAATGTTTTTCCAACACGACGACGGCCATACACTATCACAAATTCCGACCTGTCTGAATTAAAACACCGTTTCAATTCAAGACATTCCTTTTCTCTTCCTATCAATTTATTCGCCATAGCAAGTAGTATTACAAGAACAAAGTTAAGATAAAAAATCGAGAAAACATTGGATAATCGTACCAAATCTATGTTTTTTTGTGAGATTTGGTACGATTATCCCACATTTTTGATTGTTATAAACC
>JAZQRP010000216.1:0-18918 GCA_045629685.1 Candidatus Aphodosoma sp.
CTCTCTCGATTGCGGATGCAAAGGTACAACATTTTTTGAAACTACCAAAATATTTGCAATAAAAAATTGCAATAATTTTTCTTTTACTTGATTATCAGCAAAATAATTTTTTAATAATTTTCAAAATATATGTTGTACAACATGATTTTTGATATTTTTAATCGTTTTTTAGTTATTTTTGGATAGAAAAAAACATGTCGAAAAACATAATTTTTCGCGTTTTTCAGATTTTTCGTGTTTTTTTGATGTTTTTAGACCACAAAAACAGTCACCAAAATTGCTTTTTTCAGGGGAAAATAAAATCAAATCACACCGATTAACGCAAAATTCCATCAAATTACGCAAATTTCCACAAATTAATCTATTTTTTGTCGTACAACAATAACAACCGATAGACCAAACACCCCTAATTCCGAATCCCTCACTACCGAAAAAAGCGCACACCTTATATATAAGGCATGCGCTAACAAAAATATTATTATGAAAAAGGTATCAATAGCAATAAATCACACAGCTCCAAGCTTGGATTTTCATTCTGTCCAATGTAGAGTCGATTGTATCGTTGAGTGTAATCACCAATTTTGGAGATTTAATTGGGAGCACATTGCCGAGTGCAATCACGCGTGGTTCATCAGAGAAGTTAAAGAAGCCATACACCTCGTTATCCTCAAGAGAACGGCGACAAGCAAAAATCTTATCAGCAGCCTCAAGCTCTACGCGTTCCATCTTAGCACCAAGTTCGTTGCTATAGAGAGCAGGATTGTTGGCACGCATATCATTTGCTGCTTTATATATATGTTCGTTAGTGTTTGCTGGGTCATATTCGAGAGTGTCTTTATCGAAGAAACGTAGGCGGCGCACATTGCCAAACTCTTGTCCTGTATATGTCAATGGCATACCTGGCACCATATACGTAAACAAAGCCATCACCTTAGCTGCATCGCCCATACGTTCGAATTCAGTACCTGCCCATGAGTTTTCGTCGTGGTTAGATGTGAAGTTCATGCGGATTGCCGATTCTGGATATACTGTATCGGCTTTTGCAAAATACGACCAAAGTTCTTCGACACCTTTCTCTTGTTTAGCCACTGCATTCATCAAGTGGTGGAACTCCCAACCATAATACATATCAAATGCTTTTTGAGTAAGGTCGATATTTTCCGACTCGCAGAGAGTAAACATTTTTGGATGTTTCACGCGCAATGAATCGAATGCATATTCCCAAAAGTCTGTTGGGATTTCGTGTGCCACGTCGCAACGGAAACCATCCACTCCGATTGTATCCATCCACCATTCGAGCGAACGGAACATAGCATCGCGCATATCTTGATTGTCGTAATTGAGTTCGGCAATATCGTACCAGTCGTAGTTCACCACCAATCGACCCAACGAGTCGCGCATGTGCCAACCTTCGTTCAATGTCCAAGGATGGTCAGGTGCAGTATGGTTAGCCACCCAATCGAGGATAACTCGAATGCCCAACTCGTGAGCTTTATTCAAAAACGAAGCAAAATCTTCGCGTGTACCAAATTCAGGATTGAACGCACAATAATCTTTGATTGCATAATAACTACCCAATCCGCCTTTACGCTCCAATTCGCCAATAGGTTGAATAGGCATAATCCAAATGATGTCGTAGCCCAATTCAGCCAATCGAGGCAACTCAGCCTCAGCCGCAGCAAACGTACCATCAGGCGTAAACTGACGTGTATTCAACTCATAAATCGATGCATCATAAGCAAAACATGGGTGCACATGAGCACACTCCTTCTTAGGTGAACATGCCACCATAGCAGCAACAACTGCCAAAAACAAAAATAATTTCTTCATAGTATTTAGTATTAATTGTCTACAGTCTATAGTCTACGGTCAACAGATATCACTCCTAACTCATTTGCAAAAATGTCGCAAGCCGAGCGCAGAACCAAGCTCGCTTGAGTTATGCCGAGGCGCAGCACATTTTCGCAATTGCTTTGCAATTGCAAAGTTATAAATTTTTTCGCAAAAAACCGAGCTCCAATCAATATTTTTATGTAATTTTGCGCCCTATTTCGCACAAACAATCTAACTATATCTATTTTCAACAAAATGAACAAGAAACTCAAAGGCGTCATTTTTGGCTTAATCTCAGCCATTGCTTATGGGCTCAACCCCCTCGGGGCATTATATCTTTATGAAGACGGCTTCACTGTCAGTAGCGTACTCTTCTATCGCTACTCGATTGCCGTAGTCGGACTCATCATCATGATGTTCGTCAAACGCGAACCTTTCGGCATCACGCGTCGCGAGTTTGGCATCGTCAGCCTACTCGGCGTGCTGTTTGCCATATCGTCCATCACACTCTACTCCAGCTTTCTCCACATGGAGGCAGGCATTGCATGTACCATCCTTTTCGTCTATCCCATCATGGTGGCTATGATTATGAGCATATTCTTCAAAGAGCGAGTGCGCCTCACCACCATCCTCTCCATCGCGCTCGCCCTCAGCGGCATTGTCCTCCTCTACCAAGGCGATGGCAACACCACCCTCAGCACCTGGGGCGTCATCCTCGTGCTACTCTCCTCGCTCAGCTACGCCATATATATTGTCATCATCAATCGCTCACAACTCAAAATGTCTGCTGTCAAACTCACACTCTATGTCATGATTATCGGTGCCGCCACCGTAGCACTTAACTCACTATTCAACTCTGGCTGCGGTTCGCTTCAACTCCTCACTACTCCAACCCAACTCGCCTTCTCGCTCATGCTCGGCATCGTGCCTACACTCATCTCTCTCGTCACTATGGCCATCGCCGTACGTCTCATCGGCTCCACACCTACAGCCATCATGGGCTCGCTCGAACCTGTTACCGCCGTTGCCATCGGCACACTCGTCTTCGACGAACGCCTCACCACCCGACTCCTCATCGGCATCGCAATGATACTCTCCGCCGTCATCATAATCATCATCAACAACACACGAAAATCAAAAGCATAAAAACAAAAACCCCGGCACATGATTCACATCATTACCGGGATCATAAAAACCATCTTATTATTACTTTGAAAAAACCACTGCAAAGATACAACTTTTTTCTAAAATGCCAAAACTTTTCATAATAAATTTTCACTTATTTTACTAAAAATCAAGAAAAAAATCATTTTTCACAATAAAAGTTTTGAAAATTGACACAAAACATTTTCTTATTGTTATTTCTATCAAATTTCACTCCAAACTCCCCTCCCAATTCCAAGCCTTCAAAGCTCCACAAACAGGTCGAACACATCAAAACCAACAAACAAAAAGAGCAAAAACTAACAACAAGACTAAAATCATGACAAAAACTAACAATTTTACATCTCCAACTCCATTTTTACGCCAAAATAGACCCTATTCCCCAACCCATCATCCTCGTTTTACATAAAAATAAACCAATTTCCCCCTATTTACACTTCAAAAACACACCTTTCACATCACACATAAAATACTGAACTCCAAACAAATAAAAACATAAATAACGCTACATAGCAAAAAACATTAAAAAATATTTGGTCAATTCAAAAAAAAGCCGTAACTTTGCACTCGCTTTTGAAGGGGATAACCCAACAAAGCGAAACACTAGGATGATTCAGTAGCTCAGCTGGTAGAGCACAACACTTTTAATGTTGGGGTCCTGGGTTCGAGCCCCAGCTGGATCACCAAAACGAAAGAAGATGTATCAAACGATACATCTTCTTTTTTTATTCCCCCTATCTGCAATCTATTATCTGTTACTTGTAATCTGTAATCTATTATCTGTAATCTATTATCTGTTATCTGTTATCTGTAATCTGTTATCTAACTACAGATTCAATTTCTTTATTCTCGAAATAATCGCCCCACGCTTACGCCCAAACCTTTCAGCAATCTCATCCAGTGCCAACCCCTCGCTCCACCACTCCGTCAGCATCGCATCATCCGCCTCACTCCATGGGTCATATGCGTTCGGATACTCCCTACGGCACGCCTCCACCGAGTAGGTCGGCACACCCATCAACTGCTTATACGCCTTCAAATATTTCTTCAATCGCTTCACATCCTTGTCCGACAGATAAGGCAATCGGCGAATATCCATGTTATCCGACAAATCATTCAACTTCACCGCCACAGCCAACGGATTCCCCTTCACCCGTGCGATAAACTTATCGTATGGCTCCTCCGCCGACAGTTTCGTCACACAGCGCAACGCCTCAATTATCTCAGGAGCAAAGCCCTCCTGTTCCAATCGTTCGAACGACCACTCCTTCGAGTCCTCCACCACATCGTGCAGCACCCCCACAATCTTCTCCTCCACCGTCCGTCCCACCTCCATCACCCGCATCGCATGTCCGATATACTCCACGCCAGCCCTATCCACCTGACCCCTATGCGCCTCCCGCGCAATCTCAATCGCCCGTTCTAGTGTACTCATAAGTCAATTCTCCTAAAAAAATCGCTCACCCTTGATTACAAAGGCAAGCGTATTTTATGTTTTATTATTTCGAAATATAATCAACAATCTTATTCACCAAAGCATTAGCAGGTTCAATCAAAGGCAACACCTCGTCCTCTGAAGTTTGATACGCACAATTATAATCTCCTTTCTCCCGCATAGTTTGCAATTGCGAATACAACTTACCATCCCCCATATCAAAAACACCAGTTCTAACATAATGTTGACCAAATAACACCACAACACCCTTGTGTGTATTCACACTATGACCATCATTTATAAGCAACGCCGAAACAGCATGAAATATAGCATAATACAACCTATTAGCAATATTATCCCAATATTCCAACATCTTTAAATTTTCAATTTGTGCCATTATCGACTGAGCCTTTTCAAGCTCCAATTGCACTATAATTCTACGTTCCTCATCCGTCAAAGCCATTTACAATACAATTTTATCAAATTCAACATTTTTATAGAACGGCATATATTTCAAGCTTATCCATTCATTTAGTGTATATATCACAGGCACAATAGCCTTACCTAATTCCCAACCGAGCATAGTAAAAGGAAACACCACATTATCATAATCACTTTGTTCAATTTTCGACTTATCAAGTATAATCAATATATCCCAATCAGATGATTCATTCTCATCTCCACGAGCCTGCGAACCATATAGCAACACCTGTCCTCCGCCAGGAACCACCTGCCGAGCCACCGATTTTATTCTACTCAATATTTGATTTTTAGTAATCATATCAAAAATTCAACCATTTACGCCACAAAGATAACACTTTTTTCTCACACTACAAAAACCATACCTCAAAAACCTCCTCCCTATTTTAAAAAGGAGGGACCTAAAACAAAATAAATAACTTCAACTATTAACCATCAACTGTTGACTGTAGGCTATCAACAACACTCACATCCGCAGGCAACCATTGCACCGAGTTCAATTCATCGTAAGCGAGCCAACGAGCCTCTTTATGTTCACGGAGAGTAAGGCAACCACTCGCCAGCGAGCAGAGATAGCAATGCATCGTAAGGTGGAACGCAGGGTAATCATACTCCACAGTGCAGAGGCGTTCGCCCACATGGATATCCACATCCAGTTCCTCACGTATTTCACGTTTCAGCGCCTCATGGTGCGACTCCCCCGGCTCGATCTTTCCACCCGGAAACTCCCACCACCCCTCAAACTCACCATACCCACGTTGCGTTGCAAACACCTTATCCCCATCACATATAATTGCTGCCACAACTTCTATTGTTTTCATAAGCAAATGACAATTATCTTAAAATTTCATCTAACGTCGTATCAGTAAATGTCTCCCAAATATTAAGTTTTACTTTTTTATAATTATCAAATAATTGCTTAACAAATTCTATTTCAAAAACTAATCTAAAATCATTATCTCCACAATCCGGATGGACTTCCGACTTTGTCCCTACTCGAGCAATCTTAATAAGATATAAATCACGAATTCCCATTCCTTTTAAATATGGCATGAAATAATACAATTTATTAAGTGCTATTGTTGAAGGAAACTTTTTACCTGTATAATAAATTTTTGCTGTCCCATCTAAAAAAAACTCAAAATTATCTGTTTTTACAAAAGAAACAAGTAAATTTTTAGAACAATCCAAATCTGAGTCTATTAACTCTACAACTTGATTATTTACTATTTCTTCTGGATAATCTTCTAACACCTTTTCAAAATCAACAACATCAGTAATATCTTCTTGCGTATATTTATTCAATGTTTTTTTATCTCCAAACATATATTTTGCAAAAATTTTTACAACATCAATATTAACTGAATTACCAAACTGTTTATAAGCCTGAGCATCAATCCCATCAGGATTAAAAGTATCTGGAAAAGATTGTAATCGGGCACATTCCCGTAAAGTCAATTCTCTCAATCGACTTCCTATTATTGATGTCTGAGTTATAGCTACTAACGCAGGAAAATAAGTTCCCACCTTAACCCTTATCCCTGAAGGTCTAAATTGCAAAATATGATCAAATAAAGTTGGATTTTTTGATTGTCCTGCCTGCCACTCTAACTTGGCTTTTGCTCCAAAAAACAAAGAACATTTCCTTGCTCTAACCAACCACTCATCAATAAAATCCCTATTATTTAAATATAATTCATTATTTTTTCTAATAAAATTCTGTTTCCATGCAGGATATTGTGTTAAATCCTCAGTTGTGTCAAGTTCACATAATCTATCTGACCAAATAGGAAAACCTGGCAATTTATCACATTTAATATTTTTTATAAATTCATCCCACAATTGTAGCAATTGAATTTTATCTGGAGACAATTTATATTTTTCAATATTTTCAATCTCATCATCATCTTGCAATATTGTTTCTATTTTACATTTCGGTAACTTAGTTACATCAAAATAGAAATCAGGTAAAGCACCAATATCTTTTCGAACACACATTATAAAGACACGTTCCCTATGTTGAGGTATGCCAATATAATGAGGACTAAATACAATAGGTTTTTCTAATACATTATACCCAATATTTTGCAAATGTTGATATATTGTAGTCCATGTTTGACCATCATCATGAGATATAAGATTTCTAACATTCTCTAATAATGCATATTTAGGTTTACAATATTGCATTATTCTCTCAACATCAAAAAACAAAGTTCCTTTAGTTTCATCAGCAAAACCTAATCTTTTCCCTGCTTTGGAAAATGCTTGACAAGGAAATCCAGCACACAAAACATCAAAATCAGGTAAACAACTAGGATCTACTTTAGTTATATCATTATCTGGATAAATTCCATAATTTGCAAAATATGTTTTTCGACAATCTTCATCTATATCACAAGCATACACACACTTACCGCCCAAACTTGACATAGCCTGATGAAACCCACCTATTCCACAAAACAAATCTATAAACTTAAATTTTTTCATCATTATTTAGAATAATTATAACGAAAAACGACATATTTATCTATATCTTTTTTCTTAATAATAAATTTCTTTTTACGCTCACTACCTCTAACCTGTCTTCCTTGATTAAAATCAGACAACACATCCCTATAATTAATATTATTTAACTCAAGAATTAACATCTTAACAAAACAAACACTATTTTTCATCCTAGCACTATATGACATATCATCCTTTTCATAATCTGGTAATACAGAACGAATAAACCGATTACGACCTATGGTTGCCTCATAGTTTGTAATTTCAGAATCCTTTTTAGTCTCATGTTCATAAATAACATACCAAAAACGATTATAACGATTTATACACTCTATAAAATGAGCCTGATCATTCCCTGGAGTTTCTCTATTTTTAACATCACTAGCCTTTAAATCTCCATAAAACTCATCACGTGGAAACCAAATATCAAAATCATAGGTATCAGAATTATTACTTTTATTCGAAGAACCTACGTATTCCATCAAATGCGAAACTGCATTTTCTTCAACAAATTTATTAAACTTATACTCCAAAAACCAACCCGCCCATTCTGCTTGTTGCCAATGTTTCCATCCATCTCCATACATTTCCTTAATTTTATCGACAGCATATAACCATTCTCCAAAAGAAAAACCATTATTAAATTTCACAAACAATTCAAACAACTCGTTACGACCATCCTTTCTACCCAACAAATAATCTTCTATATATCGCGATGCAACTACAAAAATTTCATTTCCAAATTGATCCTCTTTCCTAAACACCCCCGTTTTCAATGCTTGATAAATATCATTTGTATACACATGCGCAGAAGAATTATGTATTCTACGACGCAAATAAGTATCCTTCTTAAAATCTACCAAAACAATATTCCCTTTATAGTGATACACCCCCAAAAAACGAACATCATATAATAGTCCTTGCTTTTCAATTTCATTACAAAACACTTCATACCAACTAGGTAATTGTACCCTTTTCTTAAAAATTGGATGAGGGTTACCTAAATAAGAAACTGAACGACACAAAAGAATATATTGCTTATCACACTTTGAATATACAAAAACCTTCCTACCACATATATTTTGAATAGAACAATATTCTTCCCCTAAATAATATTTCAACGCTTCATATTGCCCAAGAACAGACAACACTTGATCGTCCGCAATTTCTAACATATGATTTGATGTTATTTGTTCTGACTGCCTATTTTTTCTTTCAGTCCTATTCTTTCTTAAAAAATTTGAAAACATAAATTTCATAACACCATAAAAATAAACATTATCAAAATAAAAAAGCCCTTTTCTAAAAAAGAAAAGGGCGCAGAAAGGTGTCGATAGCAAGGCTTACCACAGCCTACCTTAGAACACAACAAATCAGTCCGCGCCCATTTTCGTAAAGCGCAGACACCCATTGCCATGCCTGAACCAAGGTGTTTTGTAAAGTGGTAATTTTGCTATCTCAGTTGAACCAGGATGTCAAACTTTTATATGTCTTTGTTATTAGTTTTATTATCTCTGCAAAGATACAAAAAAACTTTTGCTCTTGCAAGTGTTTTTTATGCAAATTAAGCGGACGCACGAACCGTGCGTCCCTACTCCAATTCACATTCATCTAAGCGAATTAAGGACCAATGCGAATCGTCTAAGGGATTGGTGATTAGAATGCCGGCATCAATCTTTTCCATGTATGATTCACCATAAAAATCGACAAACTCTCTGGACTCGGCAAACGTTGCTTCTTTGTAGGCTTGCTCTGCCTTTTCGCATGTGCTATAAACTCCCAACACCGTACTACTTGGTTGGTCGTCCTGACCAATCTGACTAGTCATTGTCAATACATAAACTTTCATAATCTTCATGTTTTAAATTTGTGTGCAAAGTTATAACTCCAAATTGACAGTTTCTGTCAAAAATAAATTAATTCACAAAAAAAAAGAGACGCAACCACTTGCGTCTCTACTTTATATTCTTCACAATTAATCTTCTTGCTCGTAATAATATGAATAGTCTATACCCTTCATAAATATTTCACGGTCATCTATTTTATCAGTTAAAGCCTGTTTCAACAATTCATGAATTGCAGTACTATTAGTATGACTAACAATCATAGCATTCAAATAATCATTCTTCGGTATTCTACTCCAATCCACACACTTACCTAACCGCTTTTTCAAAATCAAATCAAGCCATATACGCGTACTGCGACCATTGCCTTCCATAAACGGATGCGCCACATTCATCTCTACATATTTATCTACTATTTCGTCGAATGTCGTCTCTGGCATTTTATCTATTGTTTCTAATGCATTATGAAGATATTGAGCTAAACAAAAAGTAAAATTGCCTTTCGAAATAGTCTTGTTCCTTATCTGCCCTGCAAAATCATACAACCCTCCAAAAAGATAAGCATGTATTTGTTGCAAAGCCTTTGTCGTACCAACATCTTCTGCAGCTACAAGATTGCTCTGCATGAAAGTATATGCCTTTTTCTTACTGCGCCCATCTATCGTATTATCACTATACGTAAACCAATCCAGAAATTCCGCAATATGCTTACTCGGTATTGCTCTCACAATATCGGTTATATCATCTTGACAATAGCAATCAGTAGCATATCTCTTCCCATCAGATGCTGTCATTTTCAGTTGACTACAACGTGTAGTCAACTCATTTCCCTCTTTTTTTAAACGACTCTTAAGCACACTCCAATACTTCCGAGGATTCGGACTCTCTGTTATCGCTCCCACTATATCTACAATCGAAAACCACCATTGAGCATTCGCCTCATCCCACAATGCTCTCACTTCGCAATCTTTATAAAACCGAATCGACATCTTTCCCATAATAAATTAGTATTTCGTTAAGTCTTTTTTAAAAAGTTTCTCTGCAAAGATACGAAAAAACTTTTGCTCTTGCAAGTGTTTTTTATGCAATTTGAGCGGACGCACGAACCGTACGTCCCCACAACATCTCACTCTCATGCAATCGAACAAGTGTCCAATACGAATCGTCTGATGAATTGGTGATTAGGATGCCTACATCAGTCTTTTCCATGTAAGATTCGCCGTAAAAATCGGCAAACTCTCTGGACTCGGCAAACGTTGCTTCTTTGTAGGCTTGCTCTGCTTTTTCGCATGTGCTATACACCCCCAACACCGTACTACTCGGCTGGTCATTCTTTCCTTGACGGTTTTCTTGCTTGCAGTTTGCTTGAGCCTTGCTTGAGCCCACTCCACCATACCCAACAGCAACCTTCTTCAGAGGATAACCATACCCTCACCCTATCATCTACGAAAGATATACGAAGGATATACGAAAGATAACCATCACCACAAGCATAGCTTGAAGGTATGGTTCACCATCTTGTTTTATAAGAAAAATTCTATGTTCAACACAAAAAAAAAGAGATGCAAAAACTGTTGTTGCATCTCTTTTTGTATACAGAAAATCTATGATAGATTATTCGGCTGAAGTGGCTAGTGGCGAAGCCTGTGTGTAGGTGCGCGCACCGAGTTCTTTGTCGATCATATAAAGACCGTAGCCGTTGTCTTTCACCATGCGGAGGTGGTTGAGAATGTCTTGAACTCCCTCTTCTTCCTCTACTTGCTCGTCGATGAACCATTTGAGCATGCTTTGCGATGCGTAATCTTTCTCTTCGATGGCAATAGTGTAAAGCTCGTTGATGAGCATTGTCACTTTTTTCTCGTGTTGCAAGGTGTTCTCAAACACTGCTAACACCGATGCCCACTCGGTTTCGACTGCTTCAATCGGAGCCAATTTCACACGTCCGCCACGTGCTACGACGTGATTGAAGAGGATTTGTGCGTGGTCTTGCTCCTCTTTGAATTGAACTTGAAACCAGTTTGCCATGCCTGTGAAACCTGCATCGTGGCAATATGCTGCCATTGATAAATACAAATATGCCGACCACATTTCGGCATTGATCTGAGCGTTTAACGCTGCTTCTACTCTTGGATGTAACATATTCAATTAAGAATTAAAAATTTATCTGTTATCTGTTATCTGTACTCTATTCCCTGAGGGGTCAACAACAACAGCATCCTCCACCACGATACCTCGCTCGGCAAGGCGACGAAGCAGTTGTTCGTACTGATAGCGTGATGCCATACGGATAGCAAACTGTAGGGGCGCACATGTTGCCGACTGAAATCGCACGCGCATGCCGTTGTCGAACTCTACTGCATCGGTTGCAACTATCGTACCACAAAACAGTTCGGCATAAAACTCGCACATACGGGCATCATCTACCGATGGCACAACGAGTTCTGACACCTGCCACATTGCTGTGCGCGACTTACGCTGTGCGCCTACTTGCATTGCCGACTTGCGCGATTGGTAGTCAGCATAATGTTTTTCTAAATAATTATCAGCCATTTTTTGTTTTAACAAAAGTACATACTCTCTATTTTCGGGTTGTCAGATTTTAATCTTTATTTTACAATTTTGTGAAGAAAAAATCTGTATTTATGTTGAAAATAAATTAATCATTGCAAAAGTACAAAAAAAATCGTATCTTTGCAAGAAAATAAAAAAATTATGTCACGCAAATTAGATACTGAAGAGATTATACGCATCTCGACCGACGAATTCAAGCAAGCGAAGAAAATCCCGCTTGTCGTGGTGCTCGATAATGTGCGCAGTATGCACAACATTGGTTCGGTGTTTCGCACGAGCGATGCATACGTGGTGGAAAAGGTGGTGCTCTGTGGCATCACAGCTCAACCGCCACACCCCGACATCCACAAATCGGCTCTCGGCGCTGAATTTAGTGTCGATTGGGAGTATTATGCCGACACCAACGACGCTGTGGCTGCACTGAAGGCACAGGGCTACGAGGTGTGGGCTATCGAATTGGCCGAAAACTCGGTGATGCTACAAGACTTTTTCAATCGCACAATTCCTCACCCTAGTTCAGAAGGAAACACCGAAAACGAAGATACCAACATATTGTCCCCCTGCTTTAGAGGGACGAAAATTGCGAATCCGCGAGAGCAGAGCCAAGCTCGCTTAAGCTATGCCGAACAAGAGCAATTTGGACGAAGTCAACCGAAGAGCGGAGGGGGTTCTCAACTCTCAATTTTTTCGCCAAAGGCTCAAAGACCTTCGGTTCTCAACTCTCAACTCTCAACTAAATACGCCGTTGTATTGGGCAACGAGGTAAAGGGTGTGCAACAATCGGTTATCGACCAATGCGAAGGTTGCATCGAATTGCCTCAGTTCGGCACCAAACACTCGCTCAACGTCAGCGTCACTGCCGGCATCGTTATCTGGGAATTCTTTAAACATTTATTTTGAACATAAGTACAGACTTATATTTGCAAGCCCTAACCGATAAGTCTAACCTTCATATTGTAGGGACGCTCGGTTCGAGCGTCCGCAAACCACAAGGCTTGTACTTAAAAAATAGATAACCCAACAAACACTCAAAAGAAATACCAGATTTATTATCCGCGCGACAAAATAAATATGTACTTATGTTAAAAATCCAACTATAAGAGATGAAAAAATTAGTTATATTCGACCTTGATGGTACGCTACTGAACACATACGAAGACATTGCTGCGGCTACAAACCACGCCCTTGCGATGTATGGCTACCCTACTCACCCAACCCACGTAATCAAAAGCTTTGTGGGCAATGGCATCAACAAACTTTTCGAGCGCGCACTGCCCGAAGGCCATAAGGATATGGACGAAGTGTTGAAAATCCGTGCTGCATTCATACCTTATTATAACGAGCATGGTGCCGACTTCACTATGCCTTTCGAGGGCATTGTGGAACTACTCTACACCTTGCAACGCCTCGGCTTGAAATTGGCTGTGGCATCGAACAAATATGAGCAAGCCACTAAGGCTCTCATCGACACCTATTTCCCTGAAATAGAATGGTGCGCAGTATTTGGTCAGCGCGAAGGGGTGCCTACAAAACCTGACCCTACAATCGTGAACGAAATACTCGCCACTGCTGGCATCACCGACAAAAGCGAGGTGCTATACGTAGGCGACTCGGGCGTAGATATGCAAACTGCCATCAATGCTGGCCTCGATGCCGTTGGCGTGTCGTGGGGTTGCCGCTCGCGCCAAGAACTCGAAAGCTTCTCGCCCCTTGCCGTAGTTGACACCTGCGAAGAAATCCTCACAATAGCAATAAAATAAGAAAAAATATTAACCATTATACAAACCATTATAAATCCGAATGGCAATTGTGCCTTGCTTTAAAATGCGTCAAGAAAAAAATTATAAATCCGTAAACGAAGATTTTTGACGAGGTTATACATTCATCACATCAAGGCACAAAAACATTGCGTTACACCACAAATTTGAAGAAACTGGTAGATTGCCCGAGTTTAAATCGTAGTAGGATTTATAATTTTTTCTAGCATTTTAAACACAGCACTAGCGTTTTGGTTAATTTTTGCGATAAGTGAGAGCAACGAAGTTTACTTCAGTTGCCGAGCGCAGCAAAAATCACGAAGTAATTTTGCGCAATGCCAAAAGTAACATATATTTTGCTCAAAACAGACCATTTGAGCAAAAAATGCGCATTTTTATTAAAAGTGTGCATTTTTTTATGTTTTCTTATACACACTTTGAAGAAAAATGTGTAACTTTGCAAAGTTTTTTGCCATGATAGGCTACACCTCAACAAAGTGCAAAAAATAAAACTAAAATAATTGTGCATTATGCATTGTGAACCAGAGGTCTTTGAGCCGAAGGCTATAAAATTGTGAATTGTGAATTGTGCATTGTGCATTGTGCATTGTGCATTAAAAATAGTCTAAAATATAATTGCTGAATAGCAGTCTCGTTACTCGCTACTCGCTACTAATAATCTAAAATATGATTAAAGAAAACTTAATTCGTCTGTTCGAAAATAGCATGAAAAACAACTGGGATCGTCCTGCTATGACAGACTACATGGAGAAAAAAACTTACACTTACGGCGATATCGCTAAAGAAGTTGCTCGCCTTCACGTATTATTTAAAAGCATCGGTTTCGAAAAAGGCGACAAAATAGCTCTTGTTGGTAAAAATGGTCCTAAATGGTGTACTGTCTATATCGCAACTGTTACATACGGTGGCGTAATCGTACCTATTCTCCAAGATTTCAACCCTAACGACATTCAACACATCGTTAACCACTCCGACGCTAAATTCCTTTTCATTAGCGACAACTTGTGGGAAAACCTCTTTGGCGAAGACCTTCTATATGTGAATGGTGTATTCTCGTTGAATGACTATCGTTGCATCCACCAAAGAGATGGCTACTCTATCCAAAAAGCACACAAAGCTTGGAACGAAAACTTCCAAGAAGCATACCCTAATGGTTTCTCGGCTGCAGACGTGCTATACCCTACTATCCCTAACTCAGAAATGGTTTGTATCAGCTACACTTCTGGTTCAACTGGTTTCTCAAAAGGTGTTATGCTTTCGGGTAATGCTTTCGCTGGCAACATCACTTATGGTATTGCATCTGGTTTGCTCGAACCTGGTTCACGTTGTCTTGCTTTCTTGCCTCTTGCTCACGCCTACGGATGTGCATTCGACTTCCTCACCTCGTTCTGCTGCGGTTCGCACACTACATACCTCGGCAAAATCCCTTCTCCTAAAATCTTGATGAAAGCCCTCAGCGAAGTAAAACCTACTGTGATATTCACTGTACCTCTCATCATCGAAAAGATATATCGCAAACAAATCCAACCTATGTTGGAGAAAAAATCAATGCAATTCATGTTGAACGTGCCTCTATTGGACTCAACAATCCTTGCCACTATCAACAAAAAACTTACTGAAACATTCGGCAACGAATTCAAAGAGGTTATCATCGGTGGTGCTGCATTGAACCCAGAGGCTGAAGAATTCTTCAAAAAAATCGGTTTCCGCTTCACTGTTGGTTATGGTATGACCGAATGTGCTCCGCTCATCAGCCACTCATTCTGGCACGAATTCAAACTCCACTCTGTGGGTAAAGTATTACCTACAATGGAGGCTAAAATTCTCTCTAACGACCCTCAAAATGAAGTAGGCGAAATCCTTGTTCGTGGCGAAAACGTTATGCTCGGTTACTACAAAAACGAAGAGGCTACTCGCCTCGCTATCGACGAAGATGGTTGGCTACACACTGGCGATATGGGTACTATGGACTACGATGGTACTATCTACATCAAAGGTCGTAACAAAAATATGTTGCTCGGCCCTAGCGGTCAAAATATCTACCCTGAAGAGATTGAAAACAAACTCAACAATATGCCTTTCGTATTGGAAAGCCTTGTGCTCCAAAACGCTGAAAACAAACTCGTGGCTCTCGTAGTACCTGACTACGACGCTATGGATGAGGCTAAGCTCACTACTAAAGACCTCGAAGGCGTAATGGACGAAAATCGCAAAGCCCTCAATGCTACTACTGCAGCTTACGAAAGCATCACTAAAATCCAAATCTATCCAAGCGAATTCGAAAAAACTCCTAAAAAGAGTATCAAACGTTTCTTATACGTCAACCAACTCAAATAATAAAAGAGACGCAATATTCTGCGTCTCTTTTTCGTTATTTAAAACACTAAATATGTCATTCTTCCGCCAAGATATGCCATAGGCATAGCGAGGCGTATGTAAAAAGTAGGGACGCTCGGCTCGAGCGTCCGCAATTTATCCTTATATCATTCTGTCTAAAGAAAATAAAAATGAAAAAAACAATCCTCGCAGCACTCCTACTCATCGCATCGCTCAAAGCCTTCTGTGGCATAGTAGATCACGATGTCATGTATCAAGCCTACCTCGACAACAATATGAGCGTATGGAAAACTGAACTACAAAAATACACTACATCGAACGAGCTCACCACTACCGACAAACTCGAGATAAGCAACTACCTCTATGGCTACATCGCTAGCCTACTCGTCGATACCGACAAAAACAAACAAGAGATAATCAATTGGGTTGACCTATGGGAACAATACCTCGACGACGTAGAAACTGCCATTGGCAAAAACGCCTACGTCTATGTCTATCGCTCGTCAATCAATGCCTACAAAAGCAAAGTAAAAGCTGGTGGTATGATAGTGTGGGGACCTCGAAGTCTTACCGAACTAAAACGTGCATTAGCCACCGACCCTAACAACCCGCTCGCCAACGGATTAAAAGGCAATATGCTTTTCTATATGCCAGGGTTCGTCGGAGGCGACAAAACCGAATCCATCAAATGGTTCGAAAAAGCCCTTGCTGGCATCTCTGCAAGCACCGACAAAACATTCCGTTGGAATCGCTGTGCTATAACCCTCTGCTTAGCCCAAGCCTACGAAAAAACAGGCAACAAACAAAAAGCAATCGAAATAGCAGAATCCGAACTCCAACGCGAACCAAACTACACCTTCATGCGCGACACCTACCTCCCATCCCTAAAACAATAAAAAAAAGCGGATCTCATTATTGAGTAATCCGCTTTTTTTATAAAATAAATTGTATTAGAACAATGTTGCAATAATTTTAATATCAAGCATCCACAACACAAACAAAGCGATAGCAACAACTGCCACGATAACCGAAATTGCAATAGCCCATTTGCCACCTGCCGAGATTTTCTTAACTGGTGCGTATGGATCTACAAGTTTCATCATTGGGAATTGTGCTTGGTCTGTGAGCGATGAACCAAACATTGCATTCACTATTGCATCGGCATTTATCGCCCAACCATTAGCATTGAGAAGTGGAGCAAGGTTACGTTGGCGCAATTTGAGCCATGCCAACACCATCGATGGTCCTGAAACTACCAACAAAATAGCAATTATCGCCAATATAAGTTGCCACCATGAGAGAGCTGCTGCACCCTTAAATACAGATGTCAAAAAGTTACCAATAAAGCCTAATGCCATACCAATGGCAGCAAAGATACCGGCAAATTTAGCAATATCAAATGGTTGTACTTTGTCTGGTGTTTGTCCTTCGGCTGGTTTAGCTGCCATATCTTTTTGAATATTGGCTGTCATATTTTCGAATGATTTTGCCTCTTTCTCTGCTGCCGATTTATTGATAAGATTAACAATCCAATCGCCCAATTTGCGATAAGGGCTCCAGAATGCTTGTCCAATTGAGATTGGATTATCGATTATCTTAGTCACTTCGGCATCCCAGTCGCGACCTTGACGGTCATAGAACAACGCATTTTTACCTACTTTTAGGTTCTTAATGTCGCCCACTGTCACTGCCGCCACGATTTGCATTGTTTGTCCTGTTGGTTTATATGTGCAGTTGCAATATACGAGGAACATACCACTGGCTGGCGCTTGTGCATTGTGTTTTGCTGCATCGTTCACTCGCAAACAAAGGTTACATGCACGTTGGTCAATAACCAATGTACCTGCTTGGAATATAGCCCATGGAGCATCTTCTTTTGCAGCACGACCAAGAAGGGCTTTACCACGTTTTGCATAGAAATCTTGGAACGACACATAGTTACGCAACAATGCATAAAAATCGCGTGTGAGCAAAAGCAATTTTTCAAGTGGACGATATTGCGATTGTGCATCGGCAAGTAGTTTTGCATTTGCACCCTCAATAGCTGCTTTCTCAGCTTCGTAATCAGCTATTTTCTTGCCCATCTCGCCAAATGCCTCTTCGGTCATACCTGGCACTGCTGCGTCAGCAGGCAATATTGCCAAACCTAGAGCTTGCATGCGCGCTGTTGCAAAATATTGTGCGTATGCATCTTTACATGCTTTATATGCTGCTGTCACTTCTCCTGAATATGGAGCTTCTGGCACTGCTTGCGCCTCTACTGTCACGGCTCCGATAGCTGCACGCACTGCATCAAGCGTAATCACGCCATCTGTAGCTATCTTCTCTGCTACCGAACGAATCGACTCGTCTGCGATATCAGCAACATTCAATTGTGCCTCACCTTTGAGCAATATATCAGGATTGGTCAATGTTGCACACAACCAATTAGCTGTTTTTATCACCTCTTGCACGTGAAGTTTGCCGTCGTTGTCTGTATCAATGAGTTTAAGACTTGTTTCGTCAATCTCCAAACCTACTGTTGGACACGACAATACAGTCCACATTTTTTCGTCTAATTCGACCAAATGACGAATATCTTCACCCGACTGAATCTTCACTCGAGTTGAACCGCCTATAGAGGCGTATGTCCATTTATAATCTGCCATATATTTAAATATTTAGATATTTATTAGTATTTTAGTAGCGAGTAACGAGTGGCAAGACTTGCTCCCTATTACTCCCTTCGGTCGTGATTTTTACTCCGCTCGGCATAACTCAAGCAAACTTGGTTCTGCACTCACTTATCGCAAAAATTCCCTACTCCTTTCTCCCTAAGCTTCGCCTCATTCCATATCTCGTCCATCTCAGCAAGGGTCATATCTTTGAGATTGCGACCTTGCTTTATAGTCTTCTCTTCAAGATAGTTGAAACGACGAATAAACTTCTTATTTGTGCGCTCTAATGCGTTTTCTGGATTGATTTTATACAA
>JAZQRP010000217.1:0-25084 GCA_045629685.1 Candidatus Aphodosoma sp.
GAAAGCATCTAAGCACGAAGCCGACTTCAAGATTAGATTTCCCTTGAGGGTCGTCGAAGACTACGACGTTGATAGGCGGTAGATGTAAAGGCAGTAATGTCAAAGTCGAGCCGTACTAATTACCCGATAACTTCTTTAGAAGGACTTATTAAAGTTAATCATACGAGTTTAATAATTTTTCTCGAGTCATATGCCAAATATTAATTAAGAATTAATAATTAACAATTAATAGATTGGATGAAAGGTTAAATAATTCTTCATTCTTCATTATTAATTCTTCATTATCAAGATATTTAGGTGGTTATAGCAGTGGGGTTCCACCTCTTCCCATTCCGAACAGAGAAGTTAAGCCCACTCGCGCCGATGGTACTGCGTTGCATCGTGGGAGAGTAGGTCGCCGCCGTTTTTCAGAAACCTCGAAGATTAAGTTCTTCGGGGTTTCTTTGTTTTTGTGCAGGAGAGTTTATTCGAAGGAATAGACTCTCTTTTTTTTGTCTGTTATTTGTAGGTAACTATTTCCTCTCGGAGGTTTATGTCTCTCACGGAACCTACGGAGCTCACGGAATTGATGCTTTGCGTGCCATCTGGATTTGATTTATCTTCTACAGATTACACATATTTTAATGCTTCGCATGTCAACGGTCGAGAGTCAACAGTTAGCGGTTGATGATGGCGATAGCGATTCTAGCAACTAGCTCCTATAGTATCTATAGATACTATAGTGATTCTAGCAACTTTTAGGAAAAGACAAATTGTTAGTAACTTTGCGAACTTTGCAATTGCAAAGTTGGCTTTGTGTGGTAAATTTTATAATCAAAAGGTACAAAACTTTGTAGACTTTGCAAATCGTTGGTGTAAAAGTGGCTGTTTTCTTCGGTGAAGGTTGCTTGCAGGTTGCTAGGTTGCATGGAGTAGAGGGGGAATCTCTTTTTTGTATGGGAATAATAAAAAAATGACCGATTTACTTGTGGGTGAGTCGGTCGTTTTATAGGAAAATGTGTAAAGAAATTAGATGGGTATATTTTTTGTTGTTTTATTATTTGTTGTATTAATGTGATATGATACTTTTAGAGAGTTAATTATTGAAAATGGAAACAGAAGTGTATAAATTATATTATTAGGGTATAAATTATCTAATACCTTCTTTATTATATCTGATCTATTCCTTGTTGTTGAGAAAATCTATTTTTCCTATTTTGGGCATTAGGTTTAGTATTTGTTTTTGGCGTTTTTGCATATATGGGCCAGGATGGGATATACTATAGTGTAGTGGTTTTGGAAGTGCGGCTGCTATTAGTGCTGATTGGGCTTTTGATAGTTTATTAGAGGGTATACCCCAATAGTGTTGTGCTGCGGCTTCAGCTCCATATATGCCATCGCCTAATTCAACTATATTGAGATAGACCTCCATTATTCGTTTTTTGCCCCAAATAAGTTCTATTAATATGGTATAGTAGGTTTCGATGCCTTTGCGAAACCATGTTCGAGAACAGAACGTGAATACATTTTTTGCGGTTTGTTGTGATATAGTGCTACCTCCTCGTATACGTTTACCTTCAAGGCGTTCTATTAGTGCTTGTTTTATAGCACGTTTTGAGAAACCATTGTGTTTTAAAAATAGATTGTCTTCGCTTGCAATGCATGCAATAGTTAAGTTGTGTGATATTTCTTCAATTGGTACCCAAGTTTTATCATTGTGAGGGGCTTTGCCTTTGGTTATAGATTGGCATGAGCGTAAAACCATTAATGGCGTGATATACACTGGCGCATATTTTAGTATAATGACGTGCGCTATTGATAATAACCATAAAATTAGTATAGTTTGATATGTGTATCGCCAAATACGTCGGCCTAATGATATTTTTACTTTTTTATTTTTGTTGTTTTTTTTAGCCATTTATTTTTTCTAATACCGATAAAATTTGTGGAATTATTAGTGTTTTATTGTCATTTTGGATTATAAAATCTGAATTTTTATAAGCAAAAGTATCTCCTTTGGTTTGATTTTTAATGCGAGCAGTTATGGCTTCTGTAGTTGTATTATCGCGTAATATGGCACGTTTTAAACGAATATCTTGCGGTGCATTTACGAATATTGTTTTATCGACTATTTTATCGAAACCACTACTGAATAGTATTGCACTTTCAATAAATACTAAATTTGAATTTTGTTTTTTTGCCCATTGTAGAAAATGATCGCCTACAATGGGGTGTACTACTGAATTTACATAAGCAAGATTTTCTGTGTTGTTAAATATTTGTTGAGCTAAAAAAGCTCGATTTAAGCCTTCAGAAGAATATGTTTTGGGTCCAAATTTATTGGTTAAGGCTTTGTTGATATTCTTGTCATTGTTCATTAAGTATTTAGCCCAATAATCAGAGTCATAGATGGGGTAGCCCATGGTTTTTAGTATGTGTGATATGACACTTTTGCCAGAACCAATGCCGCCAGTAATTCCAATTTTTTTCATATATTTGTTAGTGATAAATAATAAAGACGCAATACTTTGCGTCTTTATTGTTTTTTTTAGTTTTCAATTATATATTCGACTTCGGATGGGTTGAGTTGAATATTGAAAATATAGCCTGAAGTATAATCTAATTGTAAAGTCGCAGTGCTTTTATTTGGATTGAGAATAATGTCATTGTAGTCGAATATTGCACGGAAATTTGATTCTGTTACAGAGTTATAGTGACTTAGACCTACGCTAAATCGGATTTTTATTTCAGATGGGAATGTGCGTATTTTTGTGTTTTGAGGTAAATTTTCGATTGTTACAGGGAGTTTTACTTCTTTTTCGGTGCACATTTCTACTGGAATTGTTACATTGACTGAAGTGCGGTTGAGGTTAATGTTTTGTGGTTTTTGTATATTGACGGTAAGAGTTTTTGTTTTATCAAAAGTGTCAGTTATGGGTTCGAGATATAGATAGGATATTGTATCAACTGATTCTTTTGTGCCTAGCAATGTTACAAATTTTGGTGATATTGTAATTGTATCATACATTACGTGTTGTGGTGCAAGAGTTATTACATTGCTTGTAACAACAGGTACTATTTTTGAATATAGGCGGATGTATTTTGTTGTGAAATAGTTAGGAGTTAATTCTACAACTTTGGTGGTAGGTGAAAGCTGTGATAATATTTGCTTGAATTGTTCTTCGAATTTTAATTCTACGGTTTTATTTTGATTAAAAGTTTCAGATAAGTCGATGGTTAGTGTATCGAAGAGATTTTTTTTATAGCTCCAAATGGTTTTGCCTTCATCTTTGAGAACAAAGCCTAATTTGTTGGGCAGAGGAGAGTCTAATTTAACATCATCGGGGATGCCTATATAAGATATTGGTATTTTGCGACTGATTTCTCGTTGAGTACCAATACTATACATGTACCACATAACAAAAGCGAGTAGGAAAAAGAAGAAAAAAGTTACTACATCTCGAGATTTCAAGAATGTAGCAACTTTATTTTCTTGTCGCTTAATGTGTACCAAAAAGCGTTTGAAATTCATAATTTGAGATTATTTTGTAGGTTGTTGTGATGCATCTTCAGGTGAATCAAACACCATGTTTTTATTAACGCGGATTTTTACTCCATCGGCAATTTCAACAAGAACATAGTTGTCTTTTACTTCGCGTACACGACCATAAATACCGCCTTGTGTGATCACTGATTTGCCATTTTCGAGAGAGTCTTGGAATTTTTTGATCTCTTTTTGGCGTTTAGTTTGTGGACGAATCATGAAAAAGTAGAAAATCACGAAGATGAGTAGCAACATTACCATGTTCATCCATCCTGCGCCTTGTGCGCCTTCTGCTGTTGCAGCTTGTAATAAGATTGTAGTTAGCATATTTTCAGTTATTAGTTATTTGTTATTAGTTGTTTTCTGTCCCTTCGGTTTCTGTGTTAGATTCTGTTTCTTTGAGTTCGGAAGAGGCTTTGCTTTTTGTTTTTTTGTTTGATATTTTGAATTTGCTAAGTTCGCTTGTTTCGCGAAGCTCTTGGACTACTTTGTCTAGTACGCCATTGATGAATTTGCTACTTTTCTTTGTGCCATAGTATTTAGCAAGTTCGATGTATTCATCAAGTGTTACGTTTACTGGTATTGTTGAGAAATAGAGTAGTTCTGCAATTGCGGCTTTGAGGATTACTAAATCCATTTTAGCTACACGTTCAATGTCCCAATCAACGAGATATTTTGTTATAATGTTTTCTATTTCGTTGTTGTGAAGAAGAACAGAGTCGAGTAGTTTGAATGCAAAGGTTTTGTCTGCCTCGTCTTTGTACATAGGAAGAAGAGGTTGGTCTGCTCCGTTTTCTTCTTTGAATTGTTTGATTGTTTTTTCAACAAAACTGAAAACTATATCAATATCATCGCTCCAGTATATTGATTTTTGTTCGAGGATATGATCGAATTGTTCGTTTTCTTGGAATTCGTTAGCAATAATATCTCGCCAGAATTTTTTATCTTCGCCGTATGAAGGTTTCTTTTTGGCTATGTATAGGCAATAGTATTCGCGACGATTGACTTGAGATATGAGGTATTTTATGAATTCAGTGTTGTCTTCCCACGATAATCCACGCTCGTTGGCGTATGAATACAAATCTTTGTTTTCTCCAAGTTGTCGTGCGAACTGGTTGTTCATAAATTGTTCGTTGAACATTTCGTTTACTCGAACACCTCCGATGCGATCACGGAGAGAATCGGCTTTTACCTCTGTATAGCGGCGCGATTCTGCAATGAGTAGCAATATGTAGTGGTACAAATCATAAGATTTCTGTATACTTAATTGCAATTCGTTTTCTGCTGCAACGAGGTCAGTGTTTTCTTTTGCAAAACAAGCATACAAAACTTGCGCTACCTTAATTCTTAAAAGAGCTCTATTAATCATTACGCTTAAATGAAGTAGTAAGTAATAAGTCGTAAGAGGTTATACTTGCGACTTTACGACTTGCAAAGTTACGAAAAAAAAATGAAAGTAGCAATAAAAATAAGAATTGAGAATTGAGAATTAAGAATTATAATTTTTTAGTTAAGTTAATGTGCTGTGTATTAGTGGAGTATGTGTTGAGCTATTTATGTAATGTAATTTTTTTGAAAAAATATTAAAAAATATTTTGCTATATCAAAAAAAAATCACAACTTTGGGGATTGAAAATAAACACTATTTATTTATCTTAACTAAACAAATTTAATTTTATTTGACTTATTGATAGTCAGATATTTAAAACAGAGTTGTATTGATATGGAAGAATTCAAAAATGAGAGAAAAGAGCAAGAAATTGTGTTCTCTAAGTCGGTAAAAGCAGGTAAACGTATCTATTACCTTGATGTGAAACGTAGTCGTAACAATGATTTATTTCTTGCAATCACTGAGAGTAAGAAGAAATTCGCAGAAGATGAAAATGCTCCTGTAATGTACGAAAAACACAAAATTTTCCTTTACAAAGAGGATTTTGAGAAATTTACAGAGGCATTGACTGAGATTATTGGTTTTATCAATGAAAACAATGCTGCTAATGGTGCACGTGATATTCGTGAGTTCCGTAGTTATCGTAGTGAACAACCAGCTCCTGCTGTAGTAGAAGAAGCTCCAGTTGTAGAGGCCGCTCCTGCAACAGAAGAGAAAAAATATGATTTCGATGTAGATTTCGAAATTTAATTTTTCTAAAAATTAAATAAAAAGAGGATGACTCGTTGAGTTGTCCTCTTTTTTTTGTATATCCTTCTTCATCCAAACAAGTTTGGCTTCGGAGTGATGACGGATTGGATATCCGTGAGCCCTGCTCGGGGGAGTTTTGCACAAACAAATAAAGAAGGAAATACAGAGGTATTTCTTTTTTTTGTTATATCCTTCTTTATCCAAACAAGTTTGGCTTCGAAGGATATAACAAAAAAAGAGAGAACTTTTGTTCTCTCCTTCTTTATTTGTTTGTGGGCGTTGACGGATTCGAACCGCCGACCCTCTGCTTGTAAGGCAGATGCTCTGAACCAGCTGAGCTAAACGCCCCTTTTTTCAATGCACAATGCAAAATTCACAATGCACAATTGAGGGATATGTGTTTTGTTGTGGGCGTTGACGGATTCGAACCGCCGACCCTCTGCTTGTAAGGCAGATGCTCTGAACCAGCTGAGCTAAACGCCCCTTTTTTCAATGCACAATGTAAAATTCACAATGCACAATTGAGGGATATGTGTTTTGTTGTGGGCGTTGACGGATTCGAACCGCCGACCCTCTGCTTGTAAGGCAGATGCTCTGAACCAGCTGAGCTAAACGCCCTTTTCCTTTTCAGAAAAGCGATGCAAAGTTACAACTTTTTTTTGAATTGACAAAATTTTATTGATAAAAATAATTATAAAATTTCAGCTACAGTAAAATTACTACCTCCGACAAAGATTAAATCGCCCTCGAGATAGTCTTGTTTTGCTTGGTCAAGTGCTTGTGTTATAGATGGATATGCGTTGCCTTGTAGGCTGTATTCGGCTGCTTGTTGTTGTAGCTCTTTTTCGTTAAGGGCACGTGGAATTTGGGCTTTGGTGAAGTAATAAATGGCATTTTTGGGTAGTAAAGAGAGGACTTTATCGATCTTTTTGTCGCTTACCATACCCAAGATTATTCGTAAATTGGTGTATTTTTCGTGTAAAAGTTGTTCGGCAACGAATTTTATTCCGGCTTCGTTGTGACCAGTGTCGCATATAATTCGTGGATTTTCGGATAGGAGTTGCCAGCGGCCCATGATGCCAGTGAGGCGACAAACGGTGGCAAATCCTTCGTTGATATTATCGTCGGTGATGTTGAAATGTCCTTGACGGCGGAGTTCGCGAATGGCAGTGAGGACAGTGCGGCGATTTTTATCTTGGTAGTAGCCCTTCATTTCGCATTCGGGTAGGGCGACATCTGCCATTTCGCTGGAAGCAAAATAGAGAGGGGCGCCAACTTCGGCGGCTTTGTTGATGAATACTTGTGCCACTTCGGGTTGATGTTCGCCGATGATGATTGGGGTGGAAGGTTTGATTACACCGGCTTTTTCGTGTGCGATTTCGGGGAGGGTGGCACCGAGGAGGTCGGTGTGGTCGATGCTGATATTAGTGATGATAGAGATTTCGGGAGAGATGATATTGGTGCAGTCGAGGCGGCCACCGAGACCGACTTCGATGACAGCAACGTCGACATTTTGTTGAGCGAAGTAGCGGAAAGCCATTGCTGTGGTGATTTCGAAGAAAGAGGGTTGAAGTTCGGCAATGAGCGGTTGAGCGAGTTCGACGAATTCGCAGACAGCTTCTTCGGAAATCATTTCGCCATTGA
Source organism: Candidatus Aphodosoma sp. (assembly GCA_045629685.1). Lineage (GTDB taxonomy): Bacteria > Bacteroidota > Bacteroidia > Bacteroidales > Paludibacteraceae > Aphodosoma. Next base: position 7,308 of record JAZQRP010000217.1, read on the forward strand.
TGCGTATGCGTTCGCGGAAATCTTTGAGGTGAGGCGATGTGTAGAGGCCTACTTTGTAGCCAGCAGATTGGAGTACGGCGGCAGTGAGATGCGAGCAACTGCCTTTGCCATTGGTGCCTGCGACGTGAATGGTACGGAATTTGCGATGAGGATGTTGGAAAATTTCGTCGAGGGCGTGTGTGGTTTCTAGTCCGGTTTTGTAGGCGCGTTTGCCTACGTTTTGGAACATAGGTGCTTGATTATAAAGTATTTCTATAGCGTTATTGTAATTCATGATTTTAATTGAGAATTGAGAATTGAGGATTGAGAATTATTTATTAGAATATGAATGCAAATGTAATATTTTTTTTGTAACTTTACAAGCAGAACAAGTTGAAAGTTGAAAGTTGAAAGTTGAAGGTTGAGTTTTAGGTGTTGAATGATAAGTTGATATATGATGTAATTATTTGATTTGTAGAGAATTATTAACCATTAAATTATACTATTATGGGAGCGAAGAAGAATTTTATTTTGGACACAAATGTAGTGCTTCATGATTTTAAAGCCATTTACAACTTTGAAGAGAATGATATTTATTTACCGATTGTGGTACTTGAGGAATTGGATAAGTTTAAGAAAGGCAATGACCAAATCAATTTTAATGCTCGACAATTTGCTCGTGAGTTGGATGAAGTGGTTGAGAATAAGGATTTCGTGACTAAGGGAGCTTCATTGGGAGAGGGTAAGGGTAGGCTTTATATTCTTACGACGAATGAGTGGCCAGAGGAGTTGGATGGTACTTTTATGGAGCGTTCGGCTGATAATTATATATTAGGAGCGACAATTGCGGTGGGGAAAAGGCATCCACGTCAGAAGACTGTTCTTGTAACAAAAGATGTGAATTTGAGGATGAAGGCACGTGCGGTGGGATGTTTGGCTGAGGATTATATTACGGATAAGGTGGTGAGTGTGGATATGTTTGAGAAGGATTATGAGACGTTTGACGGAGTTGAGCCTGAGTTGATAGATAAGTTGTATGCCGAAAAGGGAGGATTGGATGTTGAAAACTTTAGTTTCCAGCATGATATAGTGTCGAATGAGTGTTTTGTGTTGAAGAGTGATAGGGCGAGTGTGTTGGCAAGGCATGTGGCGAGTGAGGGAGTGATACGCAGGGTGAATAAGTCGCGTAATTTTGGTATTGAGCCAAGAAATGCAGAGCAGGCTTTTGCGATGGATGTGTTGCTTGATCCAGAGATACAGTTGGTTGCATTGACAGGGCGTGCAGGCACAGGTAAAACATTGTTGGCATTGGCGGCTGCATTGACTCAGCACGAGGATTATGAACAGGTGATGTTGGCGCGTCCGATTGTGGCTATGTCTAATAAAGATTTAGGAGCGTTGCCTGGTGATGCACAAGAAAAGGTGGCGCCATATATGCAGCCGTTGTTTGATAACTTGAATGTGATAAAGCATGCGTTGTCGTATTCGGGCAAAGAGGTGCACGAGATTGATGTGATGCAGCAGAATGGGCAGTTGGTGATTGAGGCGTTGGCTTATATTCGTGGTAGGAGTTTGAGTAATACGTATTTCATTATAGATGAGGCGCAAAATTTGACTCCGCATGAGATTAAGACGATTATTACGCGAGCGGGCGAGGGTACGAAGATTGTCTTTACGGGGGATATTCATCAGATTGACCAGCCTTATTTGGATATGCAATCAAATGGGTTGGTGTATATGATTGATAAGATGAGGGGGCAAGATATTTTTGCGCACGTGAACTTGGTGAAGGGTGAAAGGAGTGAGTTGTCGGAGTTGGCAAGTAAACTTTTGTAGGAAATAAGGAATAAAGAGTAAGGAGTCGAGAGGAGTCTCGGCTCTTTTTTTGTGCGTGATGGGGATGTTTGTGGGATTGGTATTAGTCAGATAGAGCGGATTGCTAGAATTAGGAGAGGGTAAAGTTATAGTATGTTTATAGTATATTTATCCTATATTTATAGTATATTTATAGTATGTTGAAGGTAGGGAGAAACTTTGGGGGCAGCTCACCTTTAATCTTTAATCTGTTATTTATTGTGTATCTCAAAAATTTTTACTACCTTTGCACTTTCTAAAATCCGAACAAGTGAGTCCTTTTTTTACATACGTAACATCATAATGCAAACATCTTACTACATAGCAAATACATTCGGTTTATGCTCTCCAAAAAATGGGGGGGGTAAATCTTTGTGTATCTGATAGTTTGTTTGTTATATGCGATATAAAGTGTGCTGCTGTGGCTTTTTAGTCACGGCAGTTGCTTTTTTGTCTTCACTTAAATAATATTCAAATTAAACATAATTTTAAACAACAAAACAATGAAAAAAATTAATTTATTTGCGATGAGCCTTTTGGCTCTTTTGATGGCATGCTTCACTGCATGCGAAAACAAGTATGCTGTGGATCACACCGCTGAACTTGTAGGAACATGGACTAGCCTCAAACCTGGCTATGCAGAGGCTTTGACCATAAAAGCAGATGGTACAGTAATTTCTACTGGTTATGAGAATGGTGAGTACTGGGAGAATGTGGCAGGTACATACGTTATTGAAAATGATGTAGCTACTATGACTTTCGAGGATGGCGATGTTTTCAAAGGCCATATCGATGTTGTTCCTGGTATTGCATTTACTATCTACACTGAAGATGGTGAGCATTGGACTTTCAACACTTGCAAAGAAGATTTCTCTGACGAGATTGTTGGTATGTGGGTATGTGTAGATGGTCCAACAAATAAAGAGGATGATATGCTTATCCAAGTTTTCAATGCAGACGGTAGCACAATTATGACAGGTAATGCAGATGAACTCCTTGTAAATGACAAATCTACCACATATAAGGTAGTAGGCGATTTGCTTTTCCTTCAAATGAACAAAGAGACTGTTTCTTATGTTCCATTCCGAATCACATACGCTCCTAATGGCACAAGCTTGGGTGATATTATGAGTCTTACATTAGGTTTGGATAACGCAAACATTGCGGCTACTACCTCTTGGGTACGCGTGAAGGAATCTCTCAACTTCACAGGCCAAACATACGACTATAGTGTAGCTTATGTAAGCAATGCAAAAGGTAAAGATGAGGATTTCTCTATTTTGGGGCATACTTTCAATATGGCCAATATTGAAGGAGGCAACTTTGATATGTTGTTTCGTTCAGAACTCTTCTGTTTAGACTTAAATGCTAACTCAATCAAACAACATTTCCTCTCTAATGGTCGAGATATAGAAATTGAAATTCCAGTCACTGTAGATGGTAATAAGGTAACACTTGATTTGAGCGCAGAAAACTCAGCTTTCCGCCCAGTAGATATGTATATGTTCCAATCTGCTAATGATAGCCAATTGCATATGTACATGCATAAAGATGCTTTTGTTAACTACTTTGCTAACATGGAACTTTATAATTTGATTGCAGAGGGTAAGGTTGATACAGCCGATACTGCTGCTGTAGAGAAAGTATTCTCTGATATGGAGGCACGCGTTGAGAGTATCAACTTGAGCCTTGTATTCAAAGTGAGAAATTAAATATCGGTAAATAGGATAAAAAAAGAGGGTATTTGATGCCCTCTTTTTTTATGTTCTCACCACGCCAATAGTCAACTCTGTTATCCTCAAATTCCCTTGTTTTGCTCCGTTTTGTAGCTGTTAAGTATGATTGGACGTTTTCGGCGCTTTTGGTCGCAGTCTCCTTTCATTAAATTTATTGAAATATACAAATAAAATTTTTCTTTACCTTCAGCGACCTTCAAGCAAAGTGTGCCGAAGTAAACCGCCACAAACCTCCACTCTTTTATTTGTATTTTTTTTGTTTTTAGATGAGTTTTTGTGATATGTCTTGTACCATTATCTCGAATTTATGAAATCGGATTAACTTCGCAAAATCGAAAGTTTACAAGTTTATAATACTTGAAAAATCTTTTTGTAATTATTTTTTGTGGAATAGAGATTTTTTTTGTAATTTTGTAAATCATTTAATTTTAGTAAATAGTTTATATATTAACTTAATAATAAGAAAATTATGTTGAACATTCAGAAAAAGATGAGCAATTCATTCTATGCTCTTCTCAGCTTACCAGCTACGGCTATGGGGTTTGCATTATCGGTGCAAATTTCGGCATTAAGTTGGATTCTTTCGACCAAATATGGTCTTGATATTCATGAAATTGGTATTGTATGGGCTGCGGGTCCGATTGCAGGTATTATTGCTCAACCAATCGTGGGTTTGGTGAGTGATAAATTGTGGTTTATGGGTGGACGTCGTCGTCCATGGATTTTGTTGGGTGGTATATTGACCGGTTTGATGTTGTTGGCTTTGCCTAACTTGGGTATTATACAACAAATGATTACTGGGGGTCAAGGTGCTGAAGGTTTGTTGGCTATTGCGGTAGCTGTGGCTTTAACACTTGACTTAAGTATTAACGTATCATTTAACCCTACACGTTCGTTGGTATCGGATTGTTCGCCAATGGCAGAGCGCTCGAAAGCGTATACTTGGATGCAAACAGTGTCGGGCACATTTGGTGTGTTGGCATATTTGATTGCTACATTCTTGGGCAATGAGGTGCTTATCTACGTGGGTGTGGTGATAGCGTTGATTTTCACGCTTATACCTTCTTTTATGATTGAAGAGCCACGTGAATTGGAGGTGCCAGAAGATGCAAAAGCAGAGCAGTCGAAGACTTCGTTCAAAGATATGAACAATGCGGTTTTGCCACTTTATGGTTTCTTGATGTATGGTATCTATGTGATTGTGGCTAAATTGTTTGGTATGGAAGATACTTCAAGTGTTAGTATATTTGGATTATTTTCGCTTAGCACAGTAGAATTGGCATGTGTTGTAGTAGAACTTGTGGCTATTGCGCTTGTGCTTTTCAATGTATTTAGGGTGAAAGAGAATACACATGAATTCCAAAAGATATTGTTGGCTCATTCGTTTACATGGTGGGGCGTACAGACGATGAACATTTATATGTTCTTCTATGTTTCGACACAAATTATTGGTCTTGCAGCAGGTAAACCAATGGAGCAAACAAACTCGATGGCATTCTTGACTCGTGACTTGATTGGTGCGATATTCCCAGTTTTGGTGTTGAATGTAGTGGCAAATAAGATTGGTGCAACTCGTACGCATACATGGTCTATCTTGTTGATGGCGTTGGGTTATGCAATTATAGCTATGTTTGGTTCTAATATTGTAGTGTTCTTTGCTGCACTTGCTATTGTGGGTATTGGTTGGGCGTCGTTGGTGTCGTTGCCATTTGCAATTATGAGTGAAAAAGTTGACCAAACAAAGATGGGCTTGTATATGGGTATTTTTAACCTTTCGGTAGTGTTGCCACAGTTGGTAGCAAGCTTCAAAATGGGTGAAGTGGTGAATAATGCAGCAGATAAATCGATTATTTTTGTGATTTGTGCTGTATGTTTGGCTATTTCGGGCGTACTTTGGTTTGCCGTAAAAAATGAAAAATAGTTAAATAAATACATAATATGAAAATAATCCGCATAGCATGTTGGCTATGTGGATTATTTTTTGTACCTTTGCCGATGAATTTTTATCGAAAAACAATAATTATATAATAACTAAAAAAAATTTTTTATGAAAAAAATTACTCTTATTCTTGCTCTTGTTTTGGGCATGTTTGCATCGGTTGATGCAGAAAAACGTTTGATGTTTGAAGACTACGATTTTTGTGTTGGAGGTGAATTTAATCGAGTTTCAGACAATGGTAAATATGTTGTTGGATCATCTGTTATTTCATTTGCAGCATTTGTTTATGATGTAGAGAAAGATTCTATTTTCTGTTTAAATCCAGAATGGGAAGATGCATCGCCAAATGCACATCTTGTAAGTGCGACAGCAATGGATGTTTCAGATGCAGGTATTGTTGTAGGACAATATGCATTTGATGATACCTATAGACGTCCAGCAATTTTTAATATAAGTACAGAAACTTGGACAGAATTGGAAATTCCAGAAAAGACAAAAACAATTACAGAAGTAGGTTCGTATTGGGGCGAGGCAACATGTATTTCGGCCGATGGTAAGTATATTGGTGGATATGTTATATCTCATATGGATAATGGCAGAAGTAGACGTAATGTTCCATGTGTTTGGGAGAGAACAAATGATGATGAAACTGCTCCTGAATATGCATTGCAAATGCCGATAGATACAGAGGCAGATAAAATTCATTGTAATGGAGATTGGGCTTGGTGTATTTCGAATGATGGACGCTGGTTGGGTGGTGTTTCTTCTGCAAAATCAGGATGTTTCAATGTAGCTATTTGGGAAAATACTTTTGATAATACATTGTTGGAACGCACATGGCTTATTGGTAAAGAAGACTGGATTCGTACTGAAGATGATAATGGTGATGGTATAATTGATGATGAAGATGGAGCAGATACGACTATTGTACAATATGATTGGAATGGTCAAGTTTCATGTATATCTCCAAGTGGAGAATGGATTGTGGGTTACCACAACTATAATGGTACTGGTATAATTCCAGATGATGTTGCAGCAACAGGTGTTAAATCTTATTCAAGAGTAGGTTTCCGTTATAATACTATTACAAAAGAGTTGACAGATTCTATTCCTTTTGGTTTGCCTGTAGTTGTTTTCGATGATGGAGAGATGATTTATTATAAAGAAGGAGAAACTTCTATCATTCTTAGTGCATCACAAGATAAGAAGATACAGTGTGGCTCTTATGTGGTTGTAGAAGATGGATTAGGAGCGATGAATATGCCTATCGTTGTATTAGATGCAGAAACAGCAGTGGAAAATGTAAAAGATTTTGGTGTTGATGTTTTTGTTGATAATTCGGTTCTTTATGTAGAAGGAGAGTATACTTCGGTTGAAGTTTATTCGGTAGTAGGAGCTTTGATGGGTGTTTATAATAATGAGGTAGAGATAAATCTTTCTGCGTTGAATAGTGGAGTTTATGTAGTGCGTGTGATTGATGGAAATAAGGCTGTAGCTAAGAAGATAAGTCTTTAATTAGATTTGTTATTATTCATTAAAACTAATGAATATAGTTTAAAACCTACTCGACTGTTGATTTTTCAGCAGTCGAGTTTTTTATTTTAAACTATTATTGTTTAGTAAAACCTTTTTAGATAGATAAAAATAAATTAATTATTAAAAGATAAAGTTTTTAGATTTATTTGTATTGTAGATTATTATGTGATTAGGTTATAAAATTTGATAGATGTTATAAATTTGATTATATATTTTCGAAAAAAAATCTCGGTATTCAATAGGAAATACCGAGATTCTTATTTATATGGATTGAATTATTAGAAGCTATAACCGATACCAAGACCGAGGATAGTTTTGAATTGAACGCGCGGACCTTGAGCAATTACGTTGCCAGCATCGTCGAGTTTATCGAAGAGAACGCGGTCGTAGTATTTGAGTTGAGTACCAAGTGATACGTTGAGTACTTTGAGGAATTGGTAAGAGATAGAGAAGTCCCAATCGAGGTCAACGTGAGGTTTAGCCGAATAAGGTGTAAACACAGTCACAGTAGAGATGATTTTGAGGTTTTCGATTGCGTCGTAGTTCACACCAGCTTTGAGAGAAGCACCGAATTCGGCTTGATAGTTGCGAGTACAAATGCCATCAACTAAGAATTTGTTGTAGTAGTCTATACCGAAATATTTTTCGCGAAGTTGGTCGTTTGTGGCTGTTGTTATACGACCAGCGATAGGTGAAACGTAGATAGTGAATATGCTATTTGGTTTCCAGTCGATACCGACAGAGAGGTCGGTATAAGAAGGAGTCATAATTTGTGAAATTGGAGATAGTACGTCTTGTGAGTAGTCGTAGCCGTAAGCATATTGAGTTTTGAATGAACCTAGAGCGGTTAGGTACCATGATTTAGCCATTTCCCAGCCGAATTTTGTAGAGAGGTTGAGTTTGTCGTTGGTTTTTTGCCAAGCGTGTTTGCTATTTTCTACGTAACTTTCACCGAAGTCGGTATCGATGTTAGAGTCCCAAGCGAAAGGGCCGTTTTTGTAGAGGAAAGAAACGTTACCTGCAGCTACCATGTTGATGTTGTTGTTGCCACCAGCAGCCCAATTTACGAGTCCTGTAGCAGAGGCGTTGAATGTGATGATACCTGAAATTTTCCAATTAGATTCTTTTTTTTCAGGTTCTTCTGCTTTTGTTTTTTCAATGATTTTAGAGGCTTCGGTTTGAGCAGATTGAGCTACTGCTTTTGCTGCGTCTTGTGCATTGATAGAGGTAATTAATGTACTAAGCGCAAAAATTGATAGTAATAATTTTTTCATAATTTTATTATTTTTTGTTAGTAATTTTATTTTGTTAATACACAGTGAGAGTATGTATTATTTGATTGTAATGGAGTATATTTTTTGTCCGGCTTTGTATTCTTGTATTGCAGGAATTGTGTCGCCTTCAAGGTTTGTGAATTTGAATACTCCTTTGTATTGGTGGGTGTGTCCGCCAAGTAGTAGGTCTATATTTTTTGTGTTGGCAATTAGTGTACTATCTGATACGTTGTTGAATATGGTGTCGTCGTGGAGTCCGAGGTGAGAGAGGAGTATTATGTAGTTGCAGTTTAGTTTGTTGCGGAGTATAGAGGCGTAGTGGTTGACTATTTTGATAGGGTCTTCATAGGTGATTCCTTCGAAGTTTGATTGTAAGATGAGACCATCTGGATTAACAGATACGCCTATTATGCCTATTTTCCAACCATGTTGTTCTATTATGGTGTATGGTTTGACTTGCGATGCGAGTGGTGTTGTGCCGAAGTTGTAGTTGGCACATACTACAGGGAATTTCATTTCACTGATTCGAGCAGAAAGAGTGTCGATACCGTAGTCGAATTCGTGGTTTCCGAGAGTTATGGCATTGTAGCCCATTAGGTTGTAGGCTTCGACTTCGAGGTGACCTTTGAATAAGTTGAAATATGGTGTACCTTGCCACATGTCGCCAGCGTCGAGGAGTATTGAGTTAGGGTTTTGTGCTCGTAATGAATCTATTATTGTAGCTCGTGCTTCAAATCCACCTATGCCTTTTAATGGTTCAACTTGGCTGTGAGAATCGTTTGTAAATATTATTTGCAATGGCTGGCGTTCTACGTTTTTTTTGCAAGCGACCAACATACAAAGCAAATATACAAATATACTTATATATTTTTTCATTATTTTATAATTATACGATTATCTAATTTTGCCGATATTTTTTCACCTTTTATTGTAGAGCAAGTTACATAATCAAACATAGCATCACGCATCATCATGTTAAGAGGCGTAGAATTGATATAATTAGCAAGTGCTTCCAATTGATCGTTGCCCCAAGATAAATAATCTGTAGATACCACTTTATACACTCTAGTTGTATCAACTTCTTTGCCACCAACTTTTACATCTATCGCCTTACTATTACTGATAGTCAATGTTATACCTGCAACCGACTCACCACCCTTCATGGCAATAGCATCAGCAAGAGCAAGTATATCATATCCTCTATATTCAAGAACTAATAATGAATTATCAAACGGTAAAATCTCAAAAACATCACCAATAGTAATTGGCCCAGCAAACAAAGGACGACGAATGCCTCCAATATTTGTAATAGCCATATCAACATCAGCAATATATTTTCGTCCTTCAGTCAATAAAATATCTGCTACTAAATTAGTTAGTTTACCTTCAGGTTTACCAACTTCCATAGTTTCAACTGCCTCTCCTATAACAACATTCATTGATGCCTCTTTCGTCAATTTATATGGTGCAATCAATGAGTCCATTGCATCATGTTGCAATGAACCATCTACATTAAGCAATTGAATATCTATTATCTCTGGATGAATTTGTTGCTTTTTGTTATTATACATAGTCACAGTCACAACACAGGCAACAATCACAAACGTAGTTATTATTTTCTTCATACGTTAAATTTTACTCTAAGTATCTCAATCATCTTTATGCTCAAGTTGATATCCAAAATTACGTAATTTGCGCTCACGATTGCGCCAATCTTTTTCAACTTTTACATATAATTGAAGGAAAACTTTTTTCTCAAAAAAAGCTTCAATATCTTTACGAGCCTCAGTACCTACCTTACGCAACGCTGCACCTTGTTTCCCTATTATAATACCTTTTTGCGAATCACGTTCACAGAATACCACAGCACTAATACGTATAATATTCTCTTCTTCTTTGAATTCTTCCACCATCACCTCGACTGCGTATGGTATCTCTTTGTCATAGTTAAGAAGAATTTTTTCGCGAATAATTTCATTGACAAAGAATCTCTCAGGACGATCTGTCAATGCATCTTTATCAAAAAATGGAGGCGAATCAGGTAAAAGAGCTTTAATTCGTTCAAACAATTGCTCAATACCAAATTTTTCTGCAGCCGAAATAGGAAATATTTCAGCATTAGGTAATTCTTTACGCCAAAACTCTACCAATTCCTCTAATTTTTTTTGATCAATTAAATCAATTTTGTTAATAATCAAAATTGTATTTACATGATCCATCTTTTTCACTTTGTCAAGGAAAAATGCATTTTTCTCAGTAGAATCCAACACATCTGTCACATATAACAACACATCAGCATCAGTTAATGCCGATTGCGAAAATCCAAGCATTGATTCTTGTAATTTATAATTAGGTTTCAATACTCCTGGAGTGTCAGAATATACAATTTGGAAATCCTCGCCGTTTACAATACCCATTATGCGATGGCGAGTTGTCTGAGCTTTTGACGTAATAATGGAAATTCTTTCGCCAACAAGGGCGTTCATTAGTGTAGATTTACCTACATTAGGGTTGCCTACGATATTTACAAAACCAGCTTTGTGTGTCATAAATTAAAGGTAATCCATCGTTTTTACGAATAATAACTTTATTGTTAAAATGCCTACGATTTCTAGAGTACAAAATTACAAAAAAATACTCATATAGCCAAATATTACAAATGTTTGTGTATTAGCTATTTTTTTTGTAACTTTGTACCCGAATTATTAACCTCGGCTGCCTTTCCGCTCTGATGATGAATAATGGGAGTGACGGAGAGTCTGTGAAGACTGTGGTAGCCATAAAGTATTTTGTTTATAATGAGTAATTTAGTTGCTATCGTAGGTCGCCCAAATGTGGGTAAATCTACGCTTTTTAATCGTTTGACTAAGTCTCGTCGTGCAATTGTAAATGATGAGGCAGGTACAACTCGTGACCGCCAATACGGACTTTGCGAATGGTGTGGTCGCGATTTTTCTGTTGTTGATACAGGTGGTTGGGTTGTAAATTCTGAAGATATTTTCGAAGAAGAAATCAATCGTCAGGTGGCTATCGCAATCGAAGAAGCCGATGTTATCATGTTTGTTGTCGATGTATTGAGTGGTATTACTGACCTCGATTTGCATGTGGCGCAAATACTTCGTTCTGCAAAGAAACCTGTAATTCTCGTAGCAAATAAAGTTGATACTTTCGATCTTCAATATCAAGCTGCTGAGTTTTATGGTCTTGGTCTTGGCGATCCTTATATTATGTCGGCAGTGAATGGTTTGGGTTCAGGTGAATTGCTTGATCGTTTGTTGGAATTCCTTAAACCTGATACTAATGAGCAACTTGAGGACCTCCCTCGTTTCGCTGTAGTTGGTCGTCCAAATGCAGGTAAATCATCTATTATCAATGCTTTCATTGGCGAAGATCGTCATATTGTAACAGACATTGCAGGTACAACTCGTGATTCTATTTATGCTCGTTACAATAAATTTGGTCATGACTTTTATCTTGTCGATACAGCAGGTATTCGTAAGAAAGCAAAAGTTAACGAAGATATTGAGTATTATTCAGTTATTCGTGCAATTCGTGCTATCGAAAATTCTGATGTTTGTATTCTTATGATTGATGCTACTCGTGGTATTGAAAGTCAAGATCTCAACATCTTCTCGTTGATACAAAAAAATCGCAAAGGCTTAGTAGTCTGTGTAAATAAATGGGATTTAATTGAGAGCAAAACTCCAAAAGATATTAAACGTTACGAAGATGCAATTCGTGAGCGTTTGGCTCCGTTTACCGATTTCCCAATCATCTTCACATCGGCACTCACAAAACAACGTATCTATAAAGTAGTGGAAACTGCTATCGAGGTATATGAAAACAAAAAACGTAAGATTTCGACAGCGAAACTCAACGAATTCTTTTTGCCTCTTATTGAGAATTATCCACCACCAGCATATAAGGGTAAATATATAAAAATTAAATATGTATCTCAGTTGCCGGATACACAAGTGCCAACATTTGTTTTCTTTGCTAACTTGCCACAATATATCAAGCAACCTTATATGCGTTTCTTAGAAAATAAATTACGTGAAACATGGGAATTTCATGGTACTCCAATTCTTTTATTCCCTCGTCAAAAATAATATAATATGAAATAAAAAAGGTTGACTCATTTGAGTCAACCTTTTTTTGTATTTTGGTTTGGATTAAAATTTGTAGCGAACACCGATTGTGATACCAGTGTAAAGACCAGAACCATAGAAACCAGCAAATTCTTTTCCAAATGAAGCACCAATATTAGGACGGTAGTCTACAGAAAGTTGAAGTGGAAACCAAAAGTCGTAAGCAACACCACAGTGACCTACAACACCAGCATAACCCCAACCGCCGAAACCAAAACCAGCACCAGCTCCAACACCGAGACTCCAGTTCCAAGAACCTTTTTCATTCCAAGGAATTGAAGTGTTGAATGGGTTCACCCAATCATAAGTACATGAAGCACCGATTGCACCGAAACCAGGAAAATCAACCGCGATATCTAAAAAATTAGCTTCGCCCAAACCATGTTGGTAAGAAAAACTTGCGCCATAACCAAGGTTAGCACCGATAGCGCGTGGTTGCGCGTCAACATAGATAAATGCACATACAACGAGTGCAAGAGTCAATAATAGTTTTTTCATAGATTATAAATTTTTAAATAGTGAATATTTTGAAAGTACAAAGGTAATAAAAAAAAATGTATTTTTAGTAAATAATTGTGAAATTATTTATAATGTTATTATTTTTTGTTATAATTATGTGATATATACCTTTTTGAGGTAGTGTGAAATAGCTAGATTTTGTTTGTTTTATTAATTTACCGGTGGAATTGTATATACTTATATCAGCATTTTGTGGTGAATTTTGTAGGTATATTATATCATTTTGTATGTAATAATTGATTTTTTCGTTGTTTTCTTCCGTTGGATGTTTTGTTGAAGTTAGAGTTTTGAATTGAATAGAAAAACGTTGCTCGTTTAAACCTTTATTCAAAAAAATAGTATATTTATTAGATGATATATCCGTTGTTATGTTAGTTTGGTTATCAGTAAGGTATAGGCTATTATTGTGATTTGCAGAAAAAGTATATTCGCCTTCGTACGGAGCATATATGCCTAAGTTTATTATAGAGTGTTTTGTTATTTTCTGAGTATTAAAGGCAAGAGGAATACCTTCTTCTATTGTGTATAATTGAGGAATATTGGAATATCCTATCCATTTTACAAGATCGCTACCTATATTGTAATCTTGTGTGTGTTCATCGTTATTGATTATTGTTGTGATATCTTTAGTATTATTGTAGTGTACTTCTATAACTATTTTTTCAGATTGTTCAAAAGATATCATTGTAGTGTTGATGTTTTGCGGTGCGAATATGGGAGCTTCATTTTGGTTGAGTTGGATAAAGAAACTATTAAAAGGTTGAATAAGATTGAGTTCTAATGCATCGGCATACGTACATTGAGTGTAAGTTTTACCATCGTTGTTTGGTATTGTTACAAATTGAGTTAATGAACCTTGATTTATAGTTTCAAAGTAAGGAGAGCCGATTAAATTCCAACCACACGATGATAGTTTTTTACTTGAGGTAAACCATTCATAATCTTCTCCGAAGTTCAATGTTTTCTCGTTAGGATTAGATAGTGTAATATTATTTTCAGCAGATTTAAATTTGATAGTTGCATTTTTTTCTTTACCGAAGTATCCAATAATGTAGCCACGATTTGCTTGGAGTGTATGATCTGTACCTAGAAGTTCAATCCATGCATTTTGGTTTATATTTCCCGCATTTTGAGCAGCTAATGATTGATCGTATAGGTTGATTACATAGTCGCCGTTGGTTGCAGTTGTTGCATATTGTAGTTTTTTGCCTTTTGAATCAGTGGCAATAATGTCTTCTATATTGCAATTAAAGGGTAACGAAAAGAAATAGTAGCGGCTTCCATCTATAATTTTTTCGAAAATTATATTTTTATTTATGTGTAATTGAGAGTTGTCGTTGAATTTTATTTCTCCAGTTTTTCCTGAGATATCAGATTTTATTAATAGTTTGTCTATTGATGTAGTATTGTATATCTCTTTTGTTTCTTCACTTTTTATAGTATCAATGTTTCCCCATTGTGCATAAAGGGTTATGTCTGAAGATATATTTTTTATTGTTGCTTCATCTTCATATGCAATACCAGAGCCATCAGCAGCTGTATTCCATTCTAAAAAATTGTACTGATCATTAGAAAAAATGTTTTTTGGTAAGGTTATATTTTTGCCTCTGCTTTGTGTAATTGCATAATGTTTTTTTATATCGGTGCTATCAGTATTTGGTAAGAAAGTTAAAGTGTTTCGGATGTCACTACTTATTGAGGTTGAAAAAATAGGGGTGTGGTGTATTGTTATTTTATTTATAGCAATGCCAGCATCTGTAAATCTTGAATTAGACTGAATATGCAAAGACGTAGATTTAGCTGGTTTGAATGTAAACGTGTATTCTTTGAAAGTACTAGTAATTTTGTTTTCTATGAACGATAAATCTGTGAAATCAGTGTTTATATAAAGTATTTGGTCATAGATACTATTCTTGCGCATATTTATATCAATTTGTGTTATATTATTGATATGTGGTATTCTTATATAATTGCTTTTGTAAAGAGCTAAGTTCTCGTTAAGAGCAAGTGTGTTTACCTCCCAATTGGCTGGAATAGTTTTGTTTTGCATTATTAAACTATCGGCAGTTGTATTTTTATATACTGCGTATAGATTGATGTTTTCTGTTGGGGTGTATGGAAATGTTATGATTTCGGGTGCAGTTATAGTTTCGTTTATGGGCGTAGTTGTCCAACCATAAAACTCCCAGTGATCGATGTTTTGGGATGGTGCAGGTTGAACGATAGTGGCATCGCTCATACATTTTATTTCTGATGTATTATCTCCATCGTGTAATGTGATAGTGTATTCTACTGCATCGGGAGAGGTGCATGAAAGATAATTTACTTCAAAAATTGGTTTTTGTTTATAAATGGCGAGATTGGGATTTGATGAAGCTCTACAGGCAAAAAAATTGCTATTCGCATTGTAATATAGATATGGATATATGTGTGTGTTGTATTGATTGGCGATTAGAGTTGCGTATGATGTAGTTTCAAATGAGAAACCCCAAGTGCTCCAATCTTTTATTTCGTCATAATATTTTACGGAATTTTCAGCAGACATATTGCCCAAATAACCCTCATTTGTACTTAAACTCCACAAAACATCACTATTCCTCTTAAGCGTAAATATCTGTACATCGTCGTTTGGTATGAGTGTCGATTTGTCTTCACTTTTTGTTATTTCGATAGCAGTTAATCGATTGGTGTCATCGATAGTTTTGCCTATGGCATAATTATAGTTATTTGCAGTAATGATTATTTGGTCGTTGTCTTTTAATTCTGATTTTGATTTTATCTGTTGCCAAGTAATATCGTTGGTTGTTTCTCTATCGGCAAATACGGCATATAGATTTATATCGGTAGTAGGGATATAATCAGTTGCTACGAATGTTGGAGTTGAGGTGTTGATCGTTTGATATTTTGTAACTTCTTCTTCTGTTATCCATCCTGCAAAAATGTTTATTTCACTGTTGCATGATTCAAGATTGAGGATGGGGAATGCTTCTATTGTAGAACCTTGTGTTACTTGTTGGGTGTGTATAATCTCTCCTTTATGGTAATAATTAATAAAAAAATCTTCTCCCCATATAGGTGTAGAAAGAAAATTTAGTATGATAGTAGTAAATAAGAATATTTGTTTTTTCATGAGAGGGTGTTTTTTTTATGGGAATTTAATTTTTTGATTATAATCCATATAATAGCAAATAATGACATAGGAATGGTGTGGTCACCGATAGGTGTAGGTGTTGAATTGATAGATGGGTCATATGGTTTATCATTTCGGTCGAGGGCTTTTTGTCTATTATTTGCTGTCGTAATTTCTTCGAATGGAGTTCGTTCTGAAGCGTTGATGGTTGTTGATTTGTGTAGCGAAGAATTATTTAGATTGTAGTAATAGGGGGATATATTATTGTTGGAAAATGGAGTTGTCAGAGTTGAAATTTTGTCTTGTTTTGTGTATTGGTGTTTAAGATTGTGGTTAAATTTGTTAGTTGTTGGATAAAAAGATTTTGTTTGCTCACTCCAAGCGATGATGGAAAAGGAGAGTAGTATAGAAATGATAAGGATTTGTGTTGATATTGTTTTTGATATCATTCAATTTTGGATGGTTATTTGGTTTGTAAGGGTGTAAAAGTAGAAATAAAGAGGTATAAATATTTTTGAAATAAGGCTAACTCGAGAGGAGTTAGCCTTATTGTTGTATGCTATTAAATAATAGGATTATTTGTTAGCAGCTTCGAATTCTTGCATGCAAGCTACGAGAGCTTTAACTGATTCGATTGGACATGCGTTGTAGATAGAAGCACGGAAACCACCTACTGAACGGTGACCTTTGATACCTACCATACCGCGTTCTTTAGCGAATTCCATGAATGCTTTTTCTTTGTCTTCGTGACCTGGAGCCATTACGAAGCATACGTTCATGATTGAACGGTCTTCTTTAGCAGCAGTACCTACGAACATAGAGTTGCGGTCGATTTCGTTGTAAAGGAGGTCAGCTTTTTCAACGTTGATTTTGTTCATTGCTTCGAGACCACCAAGTTTTTTCACCCATTTCAATGTTTCGTACATAACGAAGATAGGGAATACTGGAGGAGTGTTGAACATAGAGATGTTGCGTTCTTCGTCAGCAGCGTGAGTTTTGTAGTTAACCATTGTTTGAAGTGGACGATAGTTGTTTTCAAGAAGATCACGACGGATGATAACGAAAGTAACACCAGCAGGGCCTACGTTCTTTTGAGCACCACCATAGATCATAGCATATTTGCTAACGTCAACTGGACGGCTCATGATGTCTGATGACATATCTGCTACCAAGTCGATTGGGCAGTCCATATCGTAACGGATTTCAGTACCGTAGATAGTGTTGTTAGTTGTGATATGGAAATAGTCAGCATCTGTAGGGATTACATAATCTTTAGGGATGTAAGAGTAAGTTTTGTCTTCTGAAGAAGCAACAACTTCTACTTCGCCATAGAATTTAGCTTCTTTAGCAGCTTTTTTAGCCCAAACACCTGTTTGAAGATAAGCAGCTTTTTTGTTCAAGAGGTTAGCAGGAACGTGGAAGAATTGTGTTGAAGCACCACCACCGAGGAACAATACTTCGTAGTTTTCAGGGATGTTCAACAATTCGCGCCAAAGTTGACGAGTTTCAGCCATTACGCGTTCCCAACCTGGAGTACGGTGAGAAATTTCGAGGATACCGATACCTGTGTTGTCAAAATTTTGGATAGCTGCGATAGCTGCTTCCACTGCTTCACGAGGAAGAACGCAAGGACCTGCGTTGAAATTGTGCATTTGTTTCATA
>JAZQRP010000218.1:0-4802 GCA_045629685.1 Candidatus Aphodosoma sp.
TTGCTATTATATTTTTTGCAAGTTGTGATTCTAATCATGCAGGAGAATTTAATAAGATTGTTAGGTATGATATATCGGGATATGAAGAATTTATAATGAAATATCCTGAAAGTAATCTTGTAGATGACGCAAGAGAAAGAATTGAAGTTGCAAAAGAGGAGATTCGTTTTGAAGAAGAAAGAAAAAGAGAGCGTGAAATAGTGCGTAGATATGAAAATAATTCATTGCAGAATGGAGCTCAGCCCTATTCTCAATGGTATGGGCGTAATGCGTATTATGATGATTATACTGCACATTCGGAAATTAGAGTTACTGCGCCAGATAATTCGGATGTAATTGTGATTGTAAGATATAATAATCATAATGGTAAGGTTGCAGGTCATAAATATATTAAGGCCGGTTATTCTTCTTCAATTCATTTGGCAAATGGGTATAATTATCAAACATTTTTCTATTATGGAAATGGATGGAATCCTGAGAAAGTAATGAAAAATGGATTGAGAGGAGGTTTTGTGAAAGATGAATCGTATTCTAAAGATGGATCATCTTCGTATTTAGACAATAATATTCTGACTTATGAACTTGTTGTGCAGTATGATGGCAATTTTTCAACAAGCCGGAGTGATGAAGGGGAAATATTTTAATGTTAGATTGTAAAAATCTTGGAAATAATATACTAGTTTGTACATGCGCTAATTAGTATATTATTTCCAAAATCATTTAATAGGGGTGGATAGCCTTAATGTTAAGGGGCGTTGATTGGAGGAGTTTTGTTTTTTGTGTGGATATGGTTAGGGGGGAAGTGAGAGGGAGAGAAGTGTTTTTTCTCCGTAGGTGGCTCGTTGATAACGAGACCACACTACGGTTATTACTTCGTGAGACCTCTTTGAGGTCTAAGTAGAGAGTGGCATGTTTGGAGGTAGTTGTTCTAGGGGAACTAGACGCTTCGTTATCTAGGTTTTTTGCTTAGTGGTTGAGTGGACTCGGTAAGTCTTTATTAACTTGTTGAGTTAGCGGATACGGCATGCTGTGTCCCTACTTTAGTCTTTCGGATTTGTGGATGTATGAGTCGTGAGTTCCTACAGATAGGGGGTATGATATAGTGTGTTAATTATGTTTTTGTTGGTTGGAGAAAAAGTTGTAACTTTGTAGTCGAATAAAAAATGTATGTTATAAATAATTTGTATTGCTGTATGAAACGAGTATTGAAAATTGTGTTTTGGGTGATGTGTGGGGTTTTTGTGTTGGGGTTGGTGATGCCTCAGAATTTGCAGATGCCTGTGGATGGGGCTGGTAGTGGGGATTATAACCATAAGACGTTTTGGTACCCTTGGGGTGGTCGTGCAAGAGTGCATAAGGGGGTGGATATTTTTGCTAAACGTGGTACTAAGATTCATTCGGCTACTGCAGGTGTGGTGGTTTCGACGGGGTATTTGAGTAGTGGCGGTAATTATGTTACAATATTAGGACCGAAATGGAGAGTGTATTATTATGCTCATTTGAATGAAATTTTGGTGAAAGAGGGTGATTTTGTGTCCCATAAATCGTTGATTGGTACGGTTGGGAATACTGGTAGTGCGGCAAAGACGCCTTCGCATTTGCATTTTGCGATATTTACTTTTGTGCCTTATCCGTGGAGGATTGATACTTCGACTGATGGGTGGAAGAAGATGTTTTATTTGAATCCGATTGATTATTTGGAAGATTAGAAATATTTTTATTGATTTATGAAATCGAAATTGTTTTTATTTGTAGTTATTTTATTTGGTTTGGGGATATTTGCATGGAACCAATCAGAACTCGTGGCTCAACCTCAAAACAAATCAACTGAGAATAATATTATAGGAGATGCTCAGTTGGCGAAGGTTATGGATAATAGAAGGTCGCAAGTTATTTGCCATTTGGCTTATTCTGTAAGTTATAATGATGATTGGAAATTGCCAAATTGGGTGGCATACGAGTTGACTAAGCAAGAAACAATGGGAGAGGTGGAACGTTGTAATGGTTTCTCACCTGACCCGAAGGTAAAAGGTAATGCCGTGGTACATAAGGATTATACTAACAATCCGGGGAAATACGATAGAGGGCACATGGCTCCTGCAGCGGACATGAAATGGAGTGAACAGGCGATGAAGGAGTCGTTTTATACAACAAATATTTGTCCACAAAATGCAAATCTTAATCGTGGTGATTGGAATGATATAGAAGAGTTGGTAAGAGATTATGCGAAACGATATGGAGCTGTATATGTGGTGTGCGGTCTAATCGTGAGTGATAAACCTGAATATATGGGTAATTATCAAAAAATTGCTATACCTGATGCTTTCTATAAAGCGATATTGCGCAAAAATGGGAATTCTTGGACAACAATCGGATTTGTTTGTAAAAATGAAGCAGGTTCAAAACCAATATTATATCATATTAGGACTATAGATGAAATAGAGGATATGGCAAATATAGATTTGTTTTATAGTTTGCCAGATGATGTGGAAAATGAAATAGAAAGTAATGATAATGTATTAGATTGGACATTATAAAAAAAGGTTAATCTCTTTGGACTATATGGTAATGAATAAAATGAAAAATCCGTCACTCATTCGAGTGACCTATTTTTTTATTATGTTTATTTTTTTACGTTGTTGCCTAATATGCGATAGCCGATTGATGCTTGTATTGAGTGTAGTGGTTTTTTGTTGAGTGTTGTACCTTCTGAATTTTGGTATTTGTAGATGTCTTGTATGAGATTGTAGCGGACATCGAGCGTGATACGCCAAATGTCAAATCCGACACCGCAATCCAATCCTAAACGAGTATTTCGTAATGTTTGTGTAAATGAATCGAAATTATCAAAAGCATCATCGGTGGTTGAACCTGCGTTGAAACTAAATTTAGGACCTACCATTACTCGCATTTTGAACATCTTGGTGTTGATAAGGTGTACGCCAAGAAGAATGGGTACGTCGATTGTGTTGATTTGGTATTTTTTATCTTTATAGATGTTGGAATTTTCGTAGTTGAGAGAACTATTATAGTTGTAATAGTTGAATAGGGCTTCTGGTTGTAGGTAGCATGTGCGTCCCATTCGCATAAATAGACCTAAATGGAAACCATTTTGCAAATTGCTTGAAGCATTAAAAATGTCATTATAAGATTGGTTTTGTTCGAGTGTTGCACTATACCCTCCTTTCATACCAAAGGCAAACCATTGTGCCGATAAAGTAGTAGTGACTGTCGATAGTAATAGAAGTAGAGTTGTTAATATAACCGTTTTTTTCATAACTTTTTGTCTTTTAAATCACGGTGCAAAGTTATAAAAAAAATTGCTATCTTCATATTAAAAAAATATAAAGATAGCAATGTTTATTAAATTTTAGGATTTTATAAATTATTTTTCCCAATCGAGGATAACTTTGCCGCAGATGCCAGATTCCATTACGTCGAAACCTTTTTGGAAATCATCAACCGAGAAGTGGTGAGTGATTACTGGAGTGAGGTCGAGACCAGAAACGAGCATTTGTTGCATTTGATACCAAGTTTCCCACATTTCGCGACCATAGATGCCTTTGATAGTGAGCGATTTGAAGATGATGTCGCTCCAATCGACAGTTGTTGTAGGAGGGAGGATACCAAGTTGAGCGATTTTAGAACCGTTGTACATATTAGCAACCATATCGCGGAAAGCGATAGGAGAGCCTGACATTTCTAAACCAACGTCGAAGCCACGGATGCCGAGTTTTTCCATTGCGCCAGCAACTGTTTCGCCTTTAGCAGCGTTGACAGTCATAGTTGCACCCATTTTTTTAGCGATGTCAAGACGGTAGTCGTTCAAGTCGGTAACTACTACGTTTTTAGCACCAGCAAAACGAGCGATAGCAGTAGCCATAGTACCGATAAGACCAGCACCTGTGATGAGTACGTCTTCGCCCAACAAAGGGAATGACAATGCTGTGTGAGTTGCATTACCGAATGGGTCCATGATAGCAGCCATATCGTCTGAGATACGGTCGTCAAGTTTCACTACGTTAGACTCAGGGATGCAGAGATATTCAGCGAATGCACCATCGCGGTTAACACCTACACCGATGCTGTTTTCGCAGATGTGCTCTTTGCCACGGCGACAGTTACGGCAGTGACCACATGCGATGTGACCTTCGCCAGTTACGCGGTCGCCAACTTTGATATTGCGAACGCCTGCGCCAACTTCAGCAACAATACCCACATATTCGTGACCGATAGTCATTGGAGTTTTGATAGTTTTTTGGCTCCATTCGTCCCATTTATATATGTGAAGGTCAGTACCGCAAATAGCAGTTTTTTTGATTTTGATGAGTACGTCGTTAACGCCTACTTTTGGCATTGGAACATCTTCCATCCAAATACCTTTGGTTGCTTCTTTTTTTACTAAAGCTTTCATATTTAATTAGATTTTAGTAGTAAGTAGAAAGTCGTAAGAAATTAAAATCTTACTACTTACTACTTTTTGCTTTTTACTTGTTTATTATTTGATTACGCCGAGTTCTTTACCGATTTTAGTAAATGCAGCGATAGCTTTGTCGAGGTGTTCTTGTTCGTGAGCAGCTGACAATTGAACGCGGATACGAGCTTCGTTTTTAGGAACAACTGGATAGAAGAAACCTGTTACGTAGATACCTTCTTCTTGGAGGCGAGCAGCCATTTGTTGTGAAAGTTTAGCATCGTAGAGCATTACTGCGCAGATAGCTGATTGAGTAGGTTTGATATCGAAACCAGCAGCAAGCATTTTTTCACGGAAATAGTCAGTATTTGCGTGGAGTTTGTCTTGC
>JAZQRP010000219.1:0-3873 GCA_045629685.1 Candidatus Aphodosoma sp.
TGCACACAACAAAAACGACGTATCTATTTCAGCACACATGTTTATGTTAAACCAGAGAATTTTGCTCATGGGGCAATCGTTGGGACCCCGAATGCCGACAGTTTGAACTATGTACTATACAAGATGGTTCAAGAGGTAGAACAGGTCGAACTGGAGTATATCAAGCGTGGTGTAGAAGTTCAGTTGCCAATGCTCAAAGAAGCTGTTAGATCGCATATATCGCCAGCAGCTAAATTGACGGACTTTGGAAGTCAAGTAGTCGGGCAAAGTGAGCGTAAGAACCTCACCAAAATGAACTACCAAACTTTACTCAATAATATTGAGCGATTTCGGAAGGGCACACTTATTACTGACATTGACTATCAATTTTTAGTGAGTTACGATAAATGGTTGCGAGATAGTGGAATTGCCCACAACACACGCATCAGTCGTTTGCGACTACTTAGAGCACTATTGAATGAAGCGCGAAAACGTGATATTATCCACGTCAACCCATTTGATAGATTCCGCATACAACAGATGGTATCGAAAAAGGGATTTCTCACTGTTGAGCAATTGCACAAGCTGGAGAAAATGGTGCTCAAAGGTTATGAGGGGAAAGTAAGAGATGCGTTCTTGATTGGCTGCTATACTGGTTTGCGATTCTCTGATATTGTAACACTCAGGAATGAGCATTTCAATAAAGGATGGCTGACTAAGAAAATGGCAAAAACTGGATATGTTGTAGAGTTGCCAGTTGCAGAACTCTTCGGTGGGAAAATGATGCTACTGTTGGAAAAGTACAACGAGAACATCGAGAGAGTAACTAAATCGCTTGGCAGCAATGCGAGTGTAAATAAAACATTACGAGGAATATTAGACCGTATAAATGTTGACCCTAAAATCACATTTCACTCCTCGCGTCATACTTTTGCTACCCACCTTGGACAAAGTGGCGTACAACTAACAACGATTCAAAAATTGCTTGGTCATCAGAAACTACAGACAACACAGATTTATAGTGAGGTTGATCGCAAGGCAATTACTAACGATTTGAAAAAACGTAAAAAATAAGACGATTATGCTAAAGATTAAGACAGACAAGCAAACAGCTCAAAAGGCTCTTGCTAAAGTGCAAGAAGCACTTTCTAACAAGAATAAGGAGAAACAAGAATCAAAAGAAAAAACAGATATTAATCGACAATGAAATCTTCTACTCGGAACATATTAATAGTATCACTTTCCATGGGGATTTTTGTGGTTATGATACTTGTTGTTTATTTAATTAGAAAATCTATGTATAAAGCATCTGTAAAAAAAATATTGGAAAATAGTGGTATTAAAAATATGCCTCGTGTGATAGATAAAATTATAATCCATTGTAGTGCTACGAAACCAAAGCAAAATTGCACAGTTGAAGTAATTAATGAATGGCATAAAGCAAGAGGTTTTAGTTGTATTGGTTATCATTATGTAATCTACGAAGATGGTTCAATTCATATAGGTCGTCCTGTTAGGGAAATTGGAGCTCATACATCAGGACAAAATGCAAATAGTATAGGTATATGTTATATTGGTGGCCTTGATGCTAATGGCAAGCCAAAAGATACTCGTACTTTAGCCCAGAAAACAGCATTACGCACTATTGTTGAGTCTTTGATTGATATATTTCCGCACGCAAAAGTTTATGGGCATAGAGATTTTGCAAATAAAGCTTGTCCTTGTTTTGATGTTAAAACACAACTCTAAGTAAAGAATATGAAAAAAATAACAACACTCTTACTCTTAATAATCACACTCTCGGCTTGCTCACCACAGCTCCGTCTCAATCGACTCATCAATCGTCACCCTGAGCTCAAAGTCGCAACCCACAACCACATCATCCACGACACCATCACACTACCACACCTCACATCACAAACACCCATCGCACTTACTGATCTACAATATCTCGCACTTGCAGCACCCCTGCCTCTTACCGAGGAGATAGCTAATATCGACATGCCAAGCATCCCTATCGAGGCAGGCTGTGCCGCTTTAACCATCGAGCCACACCCATCCAGTCACGACAGCCTACTATTCACCCTACAACAACTACCCCAAATCATCGCCATTTGCGACACCGTAGAAGTACCCAACATCATAGTAACCGAAGTCCCAGCTCAGCCCACCGCATGGCAACAGTTCTGCCACTGGTCAGGCATCATCACCTGGCTCATCATCCTCTTCTACATCGTCCATCGAGCCGCCGAAGAATATTGCAAACGAAGATAACCCATTTATTAACAACAAAAAACATAACAATTATGAGACTATTACAACCCAAAGCAGCTCTCCGTCCCAACGAAGAACGATTGCGCCATCCAAAAGAAAAGGCTTGCTCTTCAACCACCAAAACAACAAACACAAAAAAAGCTCTTCCGTATGAAAAAAACAGAAAAGCAGCAGCAACAGAATTGTATAACCTTGCCAAAGCCTACGAAAAAGTAACATACGAAACCATCTATCGCAAATGCTACTACTCATCACGCTTCGGCTGTTGGAAATACATCGGAAAAGCCCACGATTATAGTTATTAATATGAAAGTACCTACAGGCAATACAAAAGAAGATATAAAAGAACGCAAGAACATCATTATTCGTTTTTACCAAGAATGGAAATCAAAAAATCCATCTCAAAAGCGATACAACCTTAATCTGCAAGATTATATCAATATTCGCAATATATCTATGGTAGAAACAAGTGCTCACGCCTCTAAAAATTACCTTTCTACACTCGCTGTTCTTCAATTAGACGCTATTCTAACCAATGCAAAGAAAATAAGAATAGCGAAAGCTAAAAATAATGGGAACCAAAAGGGGTTTGAAAAAATAATCATCATGGAATGTTTACTACCAGGCCTTGGTAATGTTAAATTAACCGTAGGTGTTAAAAAATCAAACAGCGAAAAAGTACAATATTGTATTACTTTTATAGAAACAAAATAAGCACCTCTATTCAGAGATGCTTATTTACCACAGTATGCAGGGAGCAGTCGTACTTAAACGATAGGCCCACCCGTGGATGCTTGTGGGTCCTGCCCGATTCCCGACTTATAACTGACTGCAAAGTTACAACAAATTTTTTAATTACACAAATATGAAAAAAACAAGAAAAATCGTTGATACTACACCGACCATTTCCGAAGGTGGTAGAGCAGATGCGTATGCTCGTTCTCATCGAGCAGCATATTTTTTTAATGCAAGAAGTCGTAGAGCTGGTTTGACTGAATCAGACCAAAAACCATCTGATATTGATCCTTACGATATTGTTATAAAATACAATCTTAAAGGATTTGAATTTGGCAACTGGCTCTCAAATAATGAACGTTATGACAACCTAATTGCAGCAAACGAATCTTTACTTTTCCTTTCATGGTTGTTTAATAGCCAAAATATTGGCTTTAATCGTATGATAGGTATTGCTTTCGGTGCACGTGGCAAAGGTAAAGCGTTGGCTCATTACGAACCAGGGCTTAATATGATCAATCTAACTAAAATGAAAGGTGCAGGTTCTCTCGCTCACGAGTATGGCCACGCTATCGACTACAACTTTGGTCGTTATATCGACCAACATAAAACGCATTCAGCACTCTCAGGTGGATCCATGTCCGCTCGCAAACCATTATTGGACAATGTAGGTTCTACTCTCCGTGCGCTTGTTAATGAAATCGTCGATTATCCATTTACCCTCGAACGTGTTGATTGGGAAGGTTATTGGGGACAACGAAACGAGGTTTTTGCTCGTCTATTTGAAGAATATGTAGCATATCGTTTAGATAAAATACAACGAAAAAATCTTTATCTTGCCAAATCTCTAAGAGATGTTTATTATAAAAGGAGTGTTTATTTAAC
>JAZQRP010000220.1:0-8937 GCA_045629685.1 Candidatus Aphodosoma sp.
TCTGGAGAATATTTCAAGCAGTTTTCTGCTACGCTTTTAACGATACCAGCGTTAACGCCGATGAGTTCTTCGCGAGTCATACCTGGTTTACGTGGAATACCAGAAGTGATGATAACAACGTCAGAACCTGCAGTTTGAGAGTAGTCGTTAGTTACACCTTTAACTACAGTGTCGAAACCCATGAGTTGAGCAGTTTGCATGATATCCATAGCTTTACCTTCAGCAAAGCCTTCTTTGATATCGATTAATACAACTTCGTTGGCAACTTCGTTTACAGCCAATACATTAGCACAAGTAGCACCTACGTTACCTGCACCTACAACGGTCACTTTAGACATAATTTGGTTAGATTTTTAGTAGCGAGTTTTTATAAATGCACAATGCACAATTTGCAATGCACAATTATTTAGTTTCGCTTTGTTAGTATTTTTATAGATTTGTAATTAGTATTTTATAGGCATAGCCTACTGCTTGCAAAGTTAGACAATTAAATTGATATAGCGAAATTTTTATGAATAAATTTTCTAAAAAGTTGCACAATCGCAAACTTATTTGTAATTTTGTACACTATTAATAGAATTATCTAACTTCAAATTTATATAATATGAAAAAAAAACTAATTTCAATCTCTTTTCTTGCTATTATTCTTATTGCAGGTGGTGTTATTTTTTATCTTTATAATTCGCTCTCTACAACTCAAACCGAAATGGAGGAGATGGTCGAGATGATGAATTATGAAAAAGAGCAACTCGAAAACGAATATGCCGATGTAGCTCTTGAGATTGAGGGAATGTCGATTAAAGTGAATAACGATTCTTTGTTGAATCAATTGGATAGAGAACAAAAGCGTGTGCAATTGTTGTTAGAAGAACTTCGCACAGTGAAAGCAACAAATGCTCGTCGTATAGCTGAATTGAAAGAGGAGTTATCTACAGTGCGTAAAGTGCTTGTAACATACGTGCGCCAGGTAGATTCGCTTACAGCGGTAAATACAAAACTTGAAGCCGAGAATCGCAAAGTGCAACAACGTTATGAAGCTGCTACCGAAGAGGTGAAAACTTTATCAGAGGAGCGAGAGCGTTTGGTGGAAAAAGTGACTATTGCATCGCAATTAGAGGCAACGGCAGTGGAGGTGGAATTGCAAAATGAGCGTGGTCGTACCACTAAGTCAGTGCGTAAATTGGCTATTATTAAGGTAGATTATACTATTGCTAAGAATAATACT
Organism: Candidatus Aphodosoma sp.; assembly: GCA_045629685.1. GTDB lineage: Bacteria > Bacteroidota > Bacteroidia > Bacteroidales > Paludibacteraceae > Aphodosoma. The sequence goes on from JAZQRP010000220.1 coordinate 1,226, forward strand.
GCCGAAGTGGGTAATAAGACTATATATATGCGTATAACTACACCAGATGATATGGTATTGCAAAAGCAAGCGAGTGATGTGTTCCAATTTGAAGATTCGAAAATAGCCTTTTCTGCTCGTAAGAGTTTTGAATATACAGGCGAAGAATTTAGTGATGCAATATACTATACGGTGACAGAAACTCTTTGGGAAGGCGATTATCGTGTAGATTTGTTTGCAGATGGTCACCTTATAGGTCAACAATATTTTAGTCTTTCAAAATAAAATTATTCTTGCTATATATAAGGTATATGTTATAAAAGCGTGATTGTAGTGAAAAACAATCACGCTTTTTATATTTTTCTTTGTTATTCGTGAGTTTTTGAACTTGTGGAAGTGTTAATGTGCCTAAAATTATATAGAACTTACATTAATAAGTGATGTTTTTTCTGTTTTTATCAAAAAAGAGATGTTTTTTTGCGTTGAAAATAGCTTGAAAAACGCCTCGAAAAACTCAAAAAAACACGAAATTTTTCAAAAACGAGAAAAATTGGGTTCTTTTAGACGCTGAAAAACATCTAAAATATGGTTGTAAAGTATAAAAAATAGCCTTTTTATAAAGAAAATTAGATAAAAAATAAAAATTATTTCTCTGATAATCAGTGGGAAGAGAATTTTTTGAAAAAAAGTTGTAAAAATATTTGCGTAATCCAGAAATATGCGCTATCTTTGCATCGCAATTGAGAGGGAAAACAAAACGAAACAAAAACGAAAGTTACTCTTAATGCTTAATGGCCCATTCGTCTATCGGTTAGGACGCAAGATTTTCATTCTTGAAAGAGCGGTTCGATTCCGCTATGGGCTACTTTTTTTTATGTATATAATTAAACAAAATTTCTCATAATATAATGGCAAATCACAAATCATCAATCAAAAGAATTCGTCAAACAGAAAGACGTCGTTTGCACAACAAATTCTACGCTAAAGTAACTCGTAGTGCTGTTCGTAAATTGCGCGCAACATCTGAGAAAGATGCAGCAGCAGCAATGCTTCCTAAAGTAGCTTCTATGCTCGATAAACTTGCTAAACGCAATATTATCCACAAAAACAAAGCTAGCAACTTGAAATCTAAATTGGCTCTTCACGTTAACAAACTTGCTTAATTAGTTAAGAAGACCAGATGAATATATGAGCTCTTTTCTGTAATAACAGATTAGAGCTTTTTTTTATTAGTTATTGGTTTGTTTTTTTTGGGGGGGGCTAGGAATAAAGAGTTTTGTTACTCGCTACTCGCTACTAATAGTCTATTATATGGAAAATAAAACAATAAAACAGTTGCGTGAAGATGAGCGACCTCGAGAGAAGATAAAACTTCATGGGGTTGAGATTTTGACTGATGCAGAATTGCTTGCTGTGATGCTTGGTTCGGGCACTAAGGATAAGAATGTTGTGGAGTTGTCGCGTGAGATCCTTGATTTTGTAGGTGGCGATTTGGACCAGTTGGCACGACTTACACTTCACGAGTTTCAGTCGCAATTCAAAGGTATTGGTGAGGCTAAGGCAATGCACATATTAGCTACACTTGAGTTTGGTCGTCGCCGGAATGCTGCGAAACGAGGAGAGGATGATTCGATACGAACATCAAAAGATATTGTGCGTTTGATGCACCCAGTGATTAGCGATATGCCAGTAGAGGAATTTTGGGTGATATTGTTGAATCGTAAGAACAAGGTGATTGGCAAGGAGTGTGTGGCGCGTGGTGGAGTGTCGGCTGTGTTGGTCGATATGCGATTGCTGCTTAAACCGGCTATTACACGTTTGGCGTCGAGTATTATTCTTTGTCATAATCATCCTTCGGGTACTATGTCGCCAAGTAGTGAGGATCGAGCACTTACGCGTCGTGTAGCCTCTGCGGCAGAATTAATCGATATTCGTTTGCTTGACCATGTGATTATTACTTCCGATAGAGAGCAATTTTATAGTTTTGCCGACCATGGCGAACTTTGATTAGATAACAGATTATAGATATTTTATGGAACCACAATTGAATGCACATAATAAGGCGGAATTTCCGCCGATGCATACTGCCGAGCATATTTTGAATGGCACTATGGTGAAAATGTTTGGATGCCCACGTTCACGTAATGCGCATATTGAGCGCAAAAAGAGTAAGGCAGATTATGAACTTGCCGAAGCTCCAACTGAAGAGCAAATACGCGAAATAGAGCGTCGTGTGAATGAACAGATTGCTCGCAATCTTGATGTAACTATTGAGTTTATGACTCGCGATGAGGCAGCTGAGTTGGTTGACCTCTCTAAATTGCCTGCAGATGCCTCAGAAACGCTTCGTATTGTGTGTGTGGGTGATTATGACAACTGTGCTTGCATTGGTGCTCACGTGAAAAATACGAGTGAAATAGGCACATTCCGCATCCTTACTCACGACTTTGCAGATGGTCGTTGGCGTATGCGATTTAAGCTTGAGAATTGTCCATACGTTGAATAGGGAACTGGGAATAAGGAGTAAGGAGGACTTCTTGTTATTATGGACATAGTTTAAAAATCGGTGAGACTTTTGTGGTTTCACCGATTTTTTTGTGTTTGGCACAGAATTTGAATTATATTAGGCGTAAGGCTTACAAACATAATCTAATAAAAACCATCTTATTATTAAGGAGAAAAAATTATGACAACACAAAAATCACAAGGTTGGCTGCCAACAGTGATCAGCGACCTATTTGATTATCCATTGTTTGCCCCACGTGTGGCTATGACTACACCAGCGATTAATGTTAAAGAAACCGACAAAGACTATTGGATTGAGGTGGCGGCACCGGGCATGACGAAAGAGGACTTTGATGTCCGTATCAACGAGAAGGATTACCTTATTATTAGTTTGCAAAAACACGAAAAGAAGGAGAAGAAAGAACCAACAGAAGAGATGAAATGCACCGAAGGAGAGAAAGAGTGTAAAAGTGAAGTGAGATATTTGCGTCGCGAATTTTCATTCTCGAAGTTTCAGCAAGTGATGAGCTTGCCAGACAATGTGGATATCGACCATATTGAGGCAAAAGTGAAGAACGGAGTGCTTAAGATTAGGTTACCTAAACGTACTGATGAGGAGGTTCAGAAGGCTCATAAAACCATCGAAATTTTGTAACAAAAAAGCCCTCGTGAGAGGGCGAAGTTTCATAAGTTTTAGTTAGTTAAATAGTGTATTGTGCGACATCTGCTTTTGGGAAATAGGGGGTGTCGTTTTTTTGTATTTTTTTTTTATTACTACGGATTTTGTTTTTTTTGTTATTTTTATTTGTAAAATATTGTTTATATTAAAAATTATTCTTACCTTTGCAAGCGCATTTGTAAAAAAAAATGTAAATTTGTTTAATTTAAAAAAAATATTTGCAATGAAAAAGTTTTTTGTTATTTTAATGGCGGCATTGTTTGTGATGCCAATGACTATGGATGCTCAAAATAAGCAATTAGAAAAAGCGCGTAAAAAAGAATTTAAGACAAAAATGAAAGAGTTGTCTAAGGATGGGTGGAAAATATATGCTTCTACACGTAGTATTGATGTTGCGCTTTTGGAGCACTATGAAAAATTGAATTCTATGGGAGAAAATGCTTATGAACTTGTTGGTATTGCTGCTAGATTTAAATCTAAAAATTCAGGTAAACAACAAGCTCTAAATAGTGCTTGTGTTACTTATGCGCAACATGCTAAATCTTATATTCAAGGTCGTGTTACAAGTGATTTGTCTGGTGATGGAGTTTCTGCGGATAATGAATTCGATAATTTTTATGCAGCCTATGAGCGTTTGATTTCATCTGAAATTAAGGGTGAAATGAAAGAGTCATTTTCTGTAATTCGTGATTTGGGCGATGGTACATTTGAAATGCAGACATTCTTTATTGTAAATCAAGATGCTGCGTCAAAAGCACGTCTTAGAGCTATGGAAAATGCATTGAAAGAGACAGAAATGGCTCAAAAGCATGCAACGCGAGTTTCTGAGTTTATTGGTGAAGGTTTTAATGAGGTTCAATAATGAATAGATATCGAATAGTCTTATATTTGCTTTTAGCTATATTTAATACTCTCTCTGCTTTTGCTCAAAGCTGGGAGAGTATTAAAGCAGATACGGCTTACTTATATGGTGAGGGATTTGGTTCCACCGTTGCTGAAGCAGATCAATTTGCTTTGAATGACCTTATTAGCAAGATTAGTTTGCAAGTGACGTCTAATACTACTAGTGAGATGCAAGAGACAATTGTTAACGATAAATTAGATAGCAAGGAGTCTTTTGGTATGTTTATGAATACTTATTCTCAAGCAACATTGTCGAATACGGAGAAATTTATTATAAAGGATGATTTTGACAATGCAGATTGTGTGGTTGGTCGTTGTATTAAACGTTCAGAAATCGATCGTATATTTGCGAGTAGAAAGACTAAAATAAATTCAATGGTTGAGACTGCATTGCGTGCAGAGAAAAAGGGTAAGATAGATGATGCCTTGCGTAACCTTTATTGGTCGTTGATATTGACTAAGTCGTTGCGATATCCGAATGAGGCTTCTTTTGTTGATGAATCAGGAGAGAGTCATCTGTTGATTACGTGGATACCTGAAATGATGAGAGATATTTTCAGTGAAATTAAAGTAAAAACTATAAAAAAAGAAAAGAGTGATATTACGCTTTCTTTTCATTATAAGGGAATTCCTGTGAATAGTCTTGATTATACTTATTATGATGGTAGAGATTGGACTTCGATTTACAGTGCTAAAGATGGTATAGGACCATTAGAGATGGCTTTTGCTGGAGATTCGAGATCTACTTATCAAATACAATTTGAGTATGAGTATCGCGGTCAGGTTCATTTGGATAATGATATGGAAAATGTGATTGGTTTAGTGAAGGGGATTCCTATGCGTGGTGCGCGTATAAATGTTGATGCTAAAGTAGTAGAAAATTCATCATCATCATCTCGTTCTGTTCAAACATCAACAAATGGTTTTGATATGGCGCAAAGTTTGAATTCGTTGGGCGATGTGACTAATACGTTTAAGAATAATTCATTTTCGAATGTGCCAGATGAAATATACGAATTACCTACGGAAATAGCAGATCCTTCTGTTTATAAAAAAATATTGTCAAAAATAGTTTCAGCTATTAAAGTAGGAACTAAAGAGTCTGTTGGGGCTTATTTTACGGAAGAAGGACTTGATATTTATGAACGTTTGTTATTGTATGGCAATGCTAAGATTATGGGTGAACCTGATTATTCTTTTTATCGTTTGAGAGAAGAGGTAGTTGCTCGTGGTTTAACTATGTCGTTTTCTTTTAAAACAGGAGCGCGTAAGGCTTTTGTGCAAGATGTAGTTTTTACTTTTAATGCTGAAAATAAGGTGAGTAATATTGCTTTTGGCTTAGGTAAAACTGCAAATGATGATATATTGGGTAAAAGTGTTTGGCCAGAGTCGGTTCGTTTGGCAATAGTTCAATTTTTGGAAAATTATCAGACTGCATATGCTCTTAAGCGATTGGATTATATTGAGAGTGTTTTTGATGATGATGCAGTGATTATTACAGGTAGTTTGGTCCCTCGTAAAGCGCAAATTTCGGATGGAATGAACTATAATTTGAAGAATAATGTTAAGTATAAGAGGTATCATAAATCAGATTATCTTGCTTATTTGAAGCATAGTTTTGCAAGTAAGGAATTTATAAATATACGTTTTGCAAATACTGATATACGTAAGGCTGGTGTCGGAGGAGATATCTTTGGAATTCAATTGTTTCAAGAGTACTATTCTTCTAATTATGGTGATAAGGGTTATTTGTTTTTGATGGTTGATTTAAATAATGCAGATGCTCCTATTATTAAGGTGCGTACTTGGCAACCAGAAGAGGATACAGAAAATGGTATTTTTGGTATTGAAGATTTTTATTAAGATAGAAATATTATTTGCTTAATCTTTTTTGTATATTTTATACTAGTAAATTTGTAAAAAAACGCTAATATGAAAAAACTTAAATTAGTTTTGTTGTTCTTGATGGTTGCATTGCCTTTTTATGCGCAAATAGAGGTTGTTAGTTTTGAGCATTTGCAAACCGATTTGACTGCAAATACGAAGGGAACTACCGTTTATGACCAAAATGGAGAAAAATGTGCTCTTATTAAAATTCGTACAATACCTATTGTAGTAAAGGATTTTATTTATGATGTAGGTCGTTTAGGTATTGTTGAAAGAAGGGATGAAGGAGCAGAAGTTTGGCTTTATGTTCCCCATTCGGTGCATACTATCTCGATACAGCATGAAAAATTTGGTTTTTTAGATAAATATGATTTGGGTATCTCTGTAAAGAAGGCTCAGACTTATCTTTTGACATTGAAGGTTGGTAGTAGTCAAGCGCCTATTATTGATTTGAATACAGAAAAAGAACAATATGTTATATTTTCTGTAGAACCTCAAAATGCATTGTTGCAGGTGAATAATGAATTTTTGATACTGAAAGATGGCATTGCAAGTAAGAAAATGCCTTTAGGAACGTATGATTATCGTGTTGAAGCCCCTGATTTTCATCCTGAGGTGGGTAAAGTTACGTTGAATAATCCAGATGAACCAACAAAAGTTGTTGTGTCATTGCGTCCGGCATACGGTTGGTTGGAGTTGGCTGGAGAGGGTAATTTTAATGATGCATTAGTTTTTTTAGATAGAAAACCATTAGGTAAGGCTCCTTTGACAACCGGTAAATTATCTTCTGGAGATCATACATTATTACTAATGAAAGATAAATATAATCCTTATGAAGTAAGTATTACAATTCCTGATAATGATACGTTGAAAATGACCCCTCAGTTGAGTGGTAATTTTACGATGGTTGAAATTCAGGCTGTAGAGGGTGCTGAAATTTGGGTTAATAATGAGATTAAAGGAGTTTCTTATTGGAAAGGAGAATTGGAGCATGGACGATATAAAATTGATGCAAAGAAAGAGAACTATTATACTACTTCTACTATTTGTGATGTGGGTGCTGGAGATACTTTGAAGAGTGTTATTATTTCAGATTTAAGACCTATTTATGGAAAGGTAGATATTCAAGTTGCTCCATCATTTTCTAAAGTTTATATTGATGGAGAATATAAAGGCGAAACTCCGTATTTCCATGATTTAATAATTGGAAAGCATTTAATTGAAGTTAAGAATGAAGGTAAGGTTTCGGTGAGAACGGAGATTGTTCTTCATGAAGGTGAAACACGAAAAATATCTGGGGAACTTCGTGATGGTCCAGTAAGGGTGAAAATAGTATCATCTTGGGATGTTAATTTTTATCTTGATGGAAAGAAAAAAAGTTTTATTTCAAAAACATCTCCGTGGTTAGGTAATGTTTCTGTGGGAAAACATGAATTTGAGTTTAGAACAGCAAATCATGATCCTTTGAAAATGGAGGTTGATGTTCATTATGATGGGCAAGTTATTTATGTGTCAGAATTGAATGCCCATCTTTATGAAGTTGCTTGTTATGTGAAACCAGATGGTTCGGATATATATGTTGATAATGAGTATAAAGGAGTGACGCCTCTGTTGCTTAAATTACCAATAGGAGAGCATCATGTAGAAATTTCTAAATCAGGAATGTTGCCGTTGGTAACTGATATAAGTGTTAAAAGTGACAATAATGCAATAGTTAAGGGAGAATTAAAAAGATCTTCTAAAAAAGGAGTGGAAAATG
>JAZQRP010000221.1:0-12585 GCA_045629685.1 Candidatus Aphodosoma sp.
TCCATACGAACATCAATCTGCGTTTGTCCGTCTTCGGTTTGGTATATAACTATTTGATTATCTAAATTCATATTCCGTTTTTGTTTTATAAATAAATGCAAATTATCGAATAGACGATATTGAATCTCAAATGCAAAGATACAAAAAAATCCCCTAATAACCAAACAAATAGAGCGAAAAATCACACACAAAACCGCCACCTCACAGCTCGTGTGAGATGGCGGTTTGTTTTTTATATGGTTTGCACTTGTACTGTTTGTATTGATTTGTGGGGGCTTTTGTTACTTTATAGTAGGGACGCACGGCTCGTGCGTCCGATGACCCGAAAGGGAAAAAACAACCTTTGATTATCGACACACCCGATAGGTGTTTATAAAACTATTTTTTCCACTTCGCCACCCATTGTAACGAGGTATATACCTCGTGGAAGAGTAAGAGTAGTAGCATTACCAGAGTAGATTAGGCGACCTGCAGCATCGAGGATGTGATAGTCGGTTGTTGCTCCTTCGATATGGAGGGTGCCGTTGGTTGTATAGATGTTAGCAGATGATATTTTTGAGATTTCGAGGTCAACAGGTGTTCCGCCTTGTGCCATTCGGAAATATGCATATAATTCAATATCTTCATCAAGGGTAACAATTCTTGGATTTTCGGTGTTACCATCTGACCATTGATCAAATTCAAAGCCTTCAATTGCTTCTGCTGTAATTGTTATTTTCACATTTCCGTGTGTTTCATTAGCAGATTCTACAATAAAATTATTATGTTCTTCGATAATTGGACTTTCTATTTCAAGTATAGCTTCAAGAGAAATGTCTTTTGTTACAATAATAGAACGTGGATTTTCTGTATTATCATCTGACCAATTACTAAATCTATAATCTTCATTTGCTATTACTGCAATAATTATTTCCGTACCATAATTGTATTTACCTGAACCAATGACTATACCATTTTCTGCACTCAAAGTTACGTTGTAAGTGTTGATTGCAAACTCTGCAGAGAGGGTTATGTCGGCTGTTACAGTAATAGTACGTGTAGCATTAGTTTCTCCGTCTGACCATTTAACAAAATGGTAGCCTTCGTTTGGTGTGGCTGTCAATGTTACTTCTGTGCCATGTATATATTCACCTGCGCCTGTAACAGTACCATTTTCGGTATTCAATGTTACATTGTAAACATTTATTGCAAACTCAGCAATAAGGGTTACGTCGGCTGTTACGGTAATAGTACGTGTAGCATTAGTTTCTCCGTCTGACCATTTTACAAAGTGGTAACCTTCATTTGGCATGGCTGTTATGGTTACTTCTGCGCCATGATTATATTCGCCATTACCTGTAACAGCACCATTTTCAGCAGATAATGTTACTGTATAAACATTAATAGCAAATTCGGCAGTAAGAGTTATATTATCAGTTACTACGATTGAACGTGTTGCCTCAGTAACGCCATCTGACCAGCGAACGAAGTGGTAACCTTCTGCAGGAGTTGCAGTGAGTGTTACTTCTGAATTAGGGACATATTCTCCTGCTCCAACTACAGTCCCCATAGTTTTATTGTTCACTGCTATTGTGATAGTGAATGTATTAGGCTCGAAAATAGCAGTGAAAGTAGAGTCTTGAGTGACAACTACGGTACGAGGATTGTCTGTTACCTCATCGTCCCATTTCACAAAGCGATAGCCATTGTTAGGTATTGCAGTGAGTGTAGCAGTTTCGTTTTCATTGAAAACGCCAGCACCATTAACTTTACCCCAAGCAGAATTATTAACCTCAGTTTTTATCTCTTTGTCGCCAATAGTGCGAATAGTTAAGAATTGTCCCCAATATGTATGGCGTAAATAACTATTATAAGCCTCTTTTGGAACTATCAATGTACAAGTTGATGTTGGTGCGTCTAAATCACTTGCTTCAGGAGGAGTAGAACCAAGGCATGTGATAGAAGTTAGAGATGAACAATATCTAAATGCAGAATTTCCAATAGAAGTAACACTATTAGGGATTGTGATAGATGTTAGAGATGAGCAAGAATAAAATGCTTGATATCTAATAGAAGTAACGCTATTAGGGATTGTGATAGAAGTTAGAGATGAGCACTCAGAAAATGCAGAATTTCCAATAGAAGTAACGCTATTAGGGATTGTGATAGATGTTAGAGATGAACAAGAAGAAAATGCAGAACTTCCAATAGAAGTAACGCTATTAGGGATTGTAACAGATGTAAGTTGAGCATAATTATAAAATGCATAATTTTTAATAGAATCAACACCTTCGGGTATTACTAATTCTGTGATTTTATTGCCACTTACATATAAACATGCATTTTTATTGTATAGTGGATTACTTGAATTTCCTTTAAAATCAATGTCACACCATTTAGCAATGTCAGATATATGTATTTCTGCTATATTTGAGCACTCAGAAAATGCATACTTTCCAATAGAAGTAACGCTATTAGGGATTGTGATAGAAGTAAGAGATGAGCATTCATAAAATGCATATTCTCCAATAGAAGTAACGCTATATTCGGTAGAGTTGAAGGTTACTTTTTCGGGGATGGTGATGGATGTAACACCAGAATAGTTGTCGCTCGACCATTGATACTGATACGTTACCTCGGCGGTTTGGTTGGAGTTGTTGAGGTTATAGTAAATGCCGTTGATTTCGGTTTGGGCAAATGCGATTGTTGCGGTGATGAAGGCAACAAGGAGGAGTAATGTTTTTTTCATAGTTTTATTGTTTTGAGGGTTAGTATATTTGCTTTTTCAATCATGCGATTTTGCGGACACGGCATGCCGTGTCCCTACGATGTGGTGCAAAGGTAGTGATTTGTTTTGAGATGTGCAAGTGGTGAGGGGGATTTTTTGGTATGGTTGTGCGACCCCGATGGGGACGTTTTTTGATTGAATACACACTGTGAGTGGGTATTGTTTTTGAATGTTTCGTAGGGTGCAGGTTGCTTGAGGGTTGCTGTTGGGTAGTACACACTCTCAGTGGGTATTTGATGGTTTGGAATTGGAGTGAGATGAATAATATCGATACACTATTTTGCCATTTTGCCTTTTTGCCATTTTGCCACGGGTTATTTTTGTGGCAAAATAGAAAAAATGACAATAGTAACTACTATAAAAAAACGCGTACCTTATTAATAATATTTACATATAATGTGTATTATATTTTGTTTATCGATATTGCCAAAAAAAACGAGTGTGGCAATTTGGCAATTTGGCAATTTACTCACTATTATTCTACACGAATACTTCCGATGACTAATGCAAGTGAACGGATTTCGTGTTTGTTAAGCGCAAATGGTGCAAAATTGGGATTGTCGGAGTGGCATAGTATGCTTTCTTCTTTGTCGCCTGGTTGAATGCGTTTGACCATAGGTCCTTCTTCTGAGTCGATGACATAGACTTTGCCCCACTGTATGTTGCGTGCTTCACGAACTCGTCGGCACGCAAGAATGTCACCATTAGAATAAGTTGGATGTTATCTGTACTCTGTACTCTGTACTCTGTAATCTGTCGATTGGGGGGATGTTTTTTTGTGGTATTGCATAAACCAACTTTTTTTTGTAATTTTGTGAGTTATTTTTTATTTAAACATAAGTACGTTTCTCTTTTTAACATAAGTACAGATTCTTCTTTTAATATAAGTACATAATTTTTGTACTTGAAAAAGAGGTTATCCTAATGCAGTTAAAGATACAGATTAAATTCTGTAAACCTGCGAACATAAAATATGTACTTCTGTTAAGAAAGAAAAAAATCGGTATTAAAAAATTCTGTGGAAATATGAAATTATCTGATATAGAAATTGGTGGGCGTGCCGTGATTGTGAAGGTTGCGGGGCATGGTGGTTTTCGCCGTAGGATTGTGGAGATGGGCTTCATCAAGGGTAAGGTGGTGGAGGTGCTTAATCGTGCTCCACTGGGCGACCCGATTGAGTATGCGGTGATGGGCTACAACGTGAGCTTGCGATTGAGCGAGGCTGAGAAGATTGAGGTTATTACTGTGGCTGAGGCTGAGGAAGTGGTGAGAAGAAATTCAAGTGTTGCTACTATCACTGAAGATGAGATTCGTCAGGTGGCGTTGGATCGTCGTAAGGAGATACAGGTGGCGTTGGTGGGTAATCCGAATGCGGGTAAAACGTCGTTATTCAACGTAATATCGGGTGCGCACGAGAAGGTGGGCAACTATTCGGGTGTGACGGTGGATGCCAAAGAGACCGAATTTGAGTATAAAGGCTATCGTATTAAACTCGTGGATTTGCCTGGCACTTATTCGTTGTCGGCTTATTCGCCTGAGGAACGTTATGTGCGTAATCAGATAGTGAAGGAGCGACCTGATGTTATTGTGAATGTGGTGGATGCGAGCAATTTGGAACGCAATCTGTTCCTCACTACGCAGTTGATTGATATGAACGTGCGCATGGTGATAGCGCTGAATATGTATGACGAGTTGGAGGCTAAGGGCGATAGATTTGACTATGAGTCGTTGAGCGCGATGATTGGTGTGCCGATGATACCTACGGTGTCGCCTAAGATGCGAGGTATCAACGAGTTGTTTGACACGGTGATAAAGGTTTATGAGGGTGGCGACTATCTTGATGCCGATGGCAATTTGTTGGCAAATGTGGAGAACGATGCTTTGTTGGACAAGCAATATCATGAATTGGATTTGCCGCACAAACACTCGTCGCGAAACAAGGAGTTGCGCAATCTGATAGTGCCAAACGCAGTGAATCAGCGAGTTCGACATATACATATTCATTATGGGGCAACGATAGAGGCGGCAATTAAGCGAGTGAAATCGTTGTTGCATGAGTTTGATATTCAGATTGATGACTACACGCCTCGGTATGTGGCGATAAAATTGATAGAGGGAGATGAGGAGATAGTTGAGAGTTTAGAGTTGAGAGTTGAGAACCCCCTCGCCCTACGGGCACTCCCCCTAAAACAGGGGGAGAATATTGCGAGATTGGAGCGGTTGAATAGGGTGTTGAATGGGATTCGCAATGAGATAAAGGCTGAGTTTAAGGATACGGCTGAGAATGTGATAAGTGATGCGAAGTATGGTTTTATTGCGGGTGCGCTGAAGGAGACATACGTGGCGCAGACCAAAGAGGAGAGCAAGACGCTGACCGACAAGATAGACAATGTGGTGACGAGCAAGTGGTTTGGCTATCCGATATTCCTTTTGGCTCTGTTCATCACCTTTAACGCTACCTTCTTCGTTGGGGCATATCCGATGGAGTGGATTGAGATGGGCGTAGGTGCGTTTGCGTCGTGGTTGAGTGGGATGATGTCGCCTGGTATGTTGCGCGACTTGTTGGTAGATGGTATCATCTCGGGTGTGGGCGGTGTGTTGGTCTTCTTGCCTAACATATTGATTCTCTACTTCTTCATCTCGCTGATGGAGTCGTCGGGCTATATGGCTCGTGCAGCGTTCATTATGGACAAACTGATGCACCACATAGGGTTGCATGGTCGCTCGTTTATTCCTCTCTTTATGGGATTTGGGTGTAATGTGCCTGCTATTATGGCTACACGCACGATAGAGAATCGCAATGCGCGTATGATTACGATACTGATAATTCCGCTCATGTCGTGCAGTGCTCGTTTGCCGATATTCTTGCTGTTGGCTGGTGCATTCTTCCCTCAACGAGCTGGTGTGGCTCTCTTTGCTATGTACATAATAGGTGTAGCATTGGCTGCATTGATGGCTATTATATTCCGAAAGGTGTTATTCAACAAAGAAGAGACACCATTCGTAATGGAATTGCCTCCTTATCGCATGCCAAGCATGAAATCGATGTTCCGCGACACATGGGAGAAAGGGGTGCAATATCTTCGTAAGATTGGTACTACGATTTTGATTGGATCGATAGTGATTTGGGCGTTGAGTTATTTTCCGTTAGACAATGCACAATGCACAATGCACAATGCACAATTAGAGAATGCACAATTGGAGAATTCGTATTTGGGTCAGATTGGTAAGGCGATTCAGCCTGCGTTGGAGCCGTTGGGATTCGATTGGAAGGCTTCGGTGGCATTGGTTACGGGTGTAACGGCTAAAGAGATTGTGGTGAGTACGCTCGGTGTGTTGTATAGTGCCGATGAGGACGATACAGCATCGCTTTCCGAAAAATTGCTCAGTGCTACCGACGAGAATGGCGACCCACTGTATAATGTGGCGGTAGCCATAAGTTTGATGCTCTTTGTGTTGATATATTTGCCATGTATCGGCACGTTGGCAATCATCAAGAGCGAGACAGGCTCGTGGTGGTGGGCTGCGTTTGTGGCGGTATATACGATTGCTTTGGCATGGGTGGTGTCATTTGTTGTATATCAGAGCATTATACATAATGTATGGCAAGAGGTCATTGTTGGCATCATTTTGTTGTCGGCATTGATTTATATCGTGATGCGTATTGTTCGCAAGTTCCGTCGCAACGATTCCGACACACCATGTTCGAGCTGTTCGGCATCAGGATGCCATGGGTGCCCTTATAAATAATGCACAATTCACAATGCACAATGCACAATTTTTGCGATAAGCGAAGCAATCAAGCTTGCTTGGATTGCCGAGCAAAGCAATTTTTTCGATTAACGAGAGGAATAGAAACTTGTTTATATTCCCGAGTGAAGAAAAAATCTTGCTAAAAAAAATCACGAACGAAGTGAGTAATTATAATAAAGGTCGAGTTTCAGAGATGAAGCTCGACTTTTTTTTGTTTATTTTCTGCGGAAGATGGCTGGGGAGATGCCACTGCGGCGTTGGAAGAATTTGCCGAAGGCTGATTGGTCGGAGAAGTTGAGTTTTTGGGTGATTTGTTGTATTGATAGCGATGTGCGCAGTAGCGAGCGTGCTTCGGAATAGAGCATGTCGAAGATGAGGTCGGAGGGTGTTTGACCCATAACGCGTTGAACAACACGCGTGAGTTGATGGGTAGAGTAGTTGAGGCGTTCGGCATAGAAATCGACTTTGTGCTGCGTGCGATAGTGCTCGGTGAGGAGAGATATGAAGTCGAGCACCTTTTGTTCGTAGCGCGAAGGGTCGGGGTAGAGATTGCGATTTTTTTCGCTATCGAGAATATTGCCCAATTCGAGGTAGAAACCAATGAGGGTGTTGTACATCAGTTCGTTGTGGTAGATGTGGTCGGTGCGATTGATGGATGATTGCATAAGTTCGAGGCGTTGGATGAGGATATCCATCTCGGTTTGGTTAACCTCGAAATAGGGGTGTTGGTATAGTCGCACGCCATATTTAACCCGCTTGTAGATGCTCTCGGTGTTGTACATCTGCTCGATGAATAGGCGAGTGACAAGTAGGATTTCGCACCGAAAATCGTCGGAGCAATGGATGAGCGAGAATTGGTGAGATGGGGATAGTTGTACTATATGATTTGCTGATAGATTGATAGTTTTGTTGTTGATGGTTAGCGTGCATTCGCCTTTGGTTATCAGTATGTTGAGCATAGAGGTGATGAATACCTCGCGGTGGGCAAGGTGGCGAAATTCGGTGGCAGTTAAGTGGTTGCAATATATAGATTGACCACCTATGTTGAATAGATCTACAGCATTGATGAGAGCCATTTTTATGTATATAATTAGGGGTATGATAATTTAGATGCAAAGTTATAAAAAAAAGTCTAATGTTCAAAATAAACCAAAAAACACAAAAATATAACATCGACAGATTTACCAAAAATAGCGACCTTTGCATAAGAAATTTTAACCGACTGAATTATATGAATTACAGAAGATTGTTTTTATTGATAATCATGGTGTTATCAATAAATATTTTTTATGTTTCGGGTCAAGAAATGGCGTTGAGTATCGAGCAGATGTTTGAACTTTGCGACCAAAATTCGCGTAACTTGAAACTGAGTGCAACCGAAGTAGAGAAGGCTCAGCAGGCAACTCGTGTGGCACAGAGCACATTGTCGCCAACAATTGGAGTCAATCTCTCGGCAAATTATTTAGGTGGTGCATCGATACCTAAAGACTTTAGTGGGTATGATTATCAGGTGATTGCTGATAATATGAACCCATATCAGTTTAACTTTGCGTTGGAGGCATCGCAAGTGTTGTATGCCGGAGGGGCATTGTCGAGTCAAATAAAGTTGGCAAAACTTGATGCTCAAATAGCTGAATTGGCTCACTCTGACAATCGTCAAGCAATGCGCTTGTTGTTGGTGGGTAATTATATAGAATTGTACAAATTAAACAATTATAAGCGCGTGTATGAGAAGAATATCGAGTTGACCAATAAATTGCTTGCCGATATACGCAGTAAACAGGTCGAAGGGTTGGCATTGAAGAACGACATTACGCGTTACGAGCTTCAGTTGCAGTCGATTGAGTTGGGCTTGATACAGGTAGAGAATGCGATAAAGATAATCAACGACCAGATGGTCATCACACTCGGATTGCCACGAGGCACAAACATTGTGGTGGCGAGCAACTTGTTGGACGAGTTGCCACTATTGGCATCGGAGGCAGAGTGGCAAGCATCGGCAGAGGAGCGCAATATAGCGATAAAAAAAGCAGAGTTGGGCAGTCAGCAAGCCGAAGAGGCTGAGCAGTTGGCTGGTAGCGACATGAAGCCAACCATCGCAGCATTTGCCGCTACACGCTTGGATGGCACAATCATCGATGCGTTGCCCGATATGAATATGGTGAACACAAACTTTCACTATTGGTATGCTGGTGTGGGGGTGAAGTATAACCTATCGTCGTTGTATAAGACAAACCGCAAAGTGAAAGAGGCGCGATTTGCCACTGCACAGGCACGTGAGGCGGCAGAATTGGTGCGTGAAGAGATAGAGATAGCTGTGAATGCGACATATACCAAATTTTCCGAGTCGTTTGATATCTACAATACGCAAAAGAAGAGCGTAGTGCTTGCAACAGAGAATTATGATGTGGTGAACAAACGCTATATGAATGATTTAGTGCTGATTACGGATATGCTTGATGCTACCACCGAGAAACTCAATGCCGAGTTGCAACTCGAAAATGCACATGCTACTATATTGTTTAATTACTTCAAACTTTGTCATTTAACTAACCAGTTATAAACTCTTTTAACATAAGTACATAATTTTTGTACTTAAAAAAAGTAGTTATCCCGATGAAATAATAAGCAGAGATTAAATTTTGTAGACCTGCGAACATAAAATATGTACTTCTGTTGAAATAAAAACAAAATATAAAAATATGAAAAAGAGAACAAAAAAAATCGTTTTTAATGTGATTGTAGGCTTGCTTGTAGTGGTCGTATTGGCTTGGGTAGCAGGCAAGTTTATTCATCTTGGCAATGTGGAATGGACCGATAATGCACAAGTGAAACAGTTGATAATCCCCGTAAATTCGCGTGTACAAGGTTTTATATCAGAAGTGCGTTTCGACGATTTTCAAGAGGTGAAAAAGGGTGATACTCTTGCAATTATCGAAGATACAGAGTTTCGCTATAGATTAGCACAAGCCGAAGCCGATTATCAGAACGCATTGAAGGGGCAGGATGCGATGAATACAAGCAGTGTGACTATGCGCAACAATATTTCGGTGTCGGAATCGGCTGTGAATGAGGCTAAAATTCGTTTGGATAATGCCGAACGAGAGTATATCCGTCATAAAAATCTATTCGAGCAAGAGGCAATCACAAAGCAACAATACGATGCTGTGCAAACCAATTATGAGGCACAAAAGGCTCGTTATGAATTGCTTGTGCGCCAGAAAGAGTCAACATCGTTGGCTTCGCAAGAGCAAGGTCATCGTGTGGGGCAGACTGCGGCAGTGGTGCAACTTGCAGCAGCGGCAGTAGAGTTGGCAAAACTCAATTTGTCTTATACAGTGATAGTTGCGCCTTGTGATGGTACTCTTGGTCGCAAAAACATACAAGAGGGACAACTTATTCAACCTGGGCAACCGATTGTTGATATAGTAGAAGCCAACGAAATATGGGTTATGGCAAACTATAAAGAGACTCAAACGGCGAATATAGCAGTTGGCAACGAGGTTGAATTGGTGGTAGATGCAGTGCCAGGTGTGGTGTATAAAGGTAGAGTAGAGAAGATTTCGCGTGCCACAGGAGCAAGTTTTTCGCTATTGCCACAAGACAACTCGTCGGGCAACTTTGTGAAAATCGAACAACGCATACCTGTGCGCATAGCCTTTAGCGAAGAAAACTCGGCAGAGGATATAGCGCGTTTGCGTTCAGGCATGAATGTGGAATGTGAAGTGAAAATAAGGAATAGGGAATAGGAAGCAGGGAGTAGGGAATTAGGAATTAATTGTATTCTGTAATCTGTAATCTGTAATCTGTACTCTGTAATCTGTAATCTGTAATCTAAATAATTATGTCTCATCATCACGGAGAAATACCAAAATTTGCTATACCGCAGATGCGGTCGTGGGTGCCTGAGGGTGCTCGCAAGTGGATTATTGTGGCAATGCTGTTGGTGTATCAGATGTCGGGTGGAGTCTATCTTGCCGCTGTGGCAGAGATGGTTGGCTCTATGGCACTGATGCACGAAGATATTATGATGGCTGGCTATGCAAGCCTTGTGGGGTTGGCATTGGTTTTTGCTGTTATGTTTCGTTTGAAATTTCGCTTTGCACCTCGATTCACACACTTGGTGTGTTGTACGGGTGTGATAGTGTGCAACTTGATATGTATGCACCTCGAATCGGTGCCTGCGTTGATAGTGGTTTGCTTTGTGTGTGGTATATTCCGCATGTGGGGTACGTATGAGTGTAACTCGTCGATACAACTGTGGATTACGCCAGTGCGCGATATGTCGGTATGGTTTTGTTGGATTGAATTTATAGTGCAATCGAGCATCTGTTTGAGCGGTATCACCACGATACATGCCTCGCTACTTGCCTCGTGGGAGTATATGCATTGGGTGGTGGTAGGATTGTTGCTTGCGATGATGTTGCTCACATACCTACTTTTCAATGGTGGACATTATATGCCTCGTATGCGATTGCTTGGGGTCGATTGGTTCGGAGCATTCATGTGGGCAGTGTGTGTGATGTCGGTCGTGTTTGTGTTGAATTATGGCGAGCACTACGACTGGTGGCGTTCGCGTGAAATATGGATAGGTACTGCGATGGCAGTGGTCGTAGGCGTACTGAATGTGTGGCGCGCATCGTTCATCCGACATCCGTTTATTTATAATTCAACCTGGGTGTCGAAACCAGTGGTAACTACCGTGTTATTGTATCTTTTTATGGACTTGTTGTTAGCACCGAGCCATTTGTTTGAGCACATCTACATGGAAGGAATATTGGGCTACGATGCCGAGCATGTGGTGAGTCTCAATTGGGTAGTGATATTTTCGTATGCCGTAGGGGCAGTGTTTGCGCTCAACACCTTTGCGCGTAGGAAGTGGACCTATTCGACAATGTTTGTCATTGCGTTAGTGTTTATTACGGCATATTTGGCGATGATGTATTTCACTATAGATTACAATTTGCCAAAAGAGGCGTTGGTATTGCCTTTGTTTTTGCGTGGATTTGGGTATGTTGTAGCTGCAATTATACTGCTCACTGCGTTGTCGAAAATGCCATTTAATCACTTCTTTGAGACGGTATGTATTCAAGGATTTTTCAGTGCGAGTATAGCTGGGGCATTTGGTGGGGCAGTGCTTAATCGTTGGCTAAAAGTGGCGATGGGCAATAACACCAAATTGTTGGAAATCGGGCTTGATAGTGTAAATCCAGTGGCATTGCATTTGCCTGTAGGGCAGTTGTATGGCATCGTTCAGCAACAATCTCTCATTGTGTCAATGAAAGAGATATATGGTTGGTTGATAATTATAGCCATATTGGCGATATTAGGTATATTGCTTGTGAAGAGTGACTTGCGACCAAAATATGCTATTCATCCAACCTATAGTGCATTGCGCAGATTGATAAAACGCGAATTCCCACAAGCCGAAGTGGTGGCCGATGCAGGTATGCATACGCCTGATAATGTATAGAGATAACGGATAGTAATATAGAAAAAGGATGACTCGTATGAGCCATCCTTTTTATTATTATCACATGTATAAGAATTATTCTTGTACTGGTTCGAGTTGAACTGTGAAGTGACGGAGAAGAGGAGCTTCCCAAGTGATACGATAACCGTGTTTGATTTCGTTACGACGGTCGAATACGTTTTTGAGAGCTACAGCGATAACGTCCATGTGGTTGTTAGTGTAAGTACGACGAGCGATACACAAACGGAGAAGGTCGAGACCACCGAAACGGTTTTCGCGAGTTACAGGGTCACGGTCAGCAAGGATGTAACCGATTTCGCAACCACGAACACCAGCTTCTTTGTAAAGTTCGATAGCCAATGTTTGAGCTGGGAACTCTTCTTTAGGCACGTTAGTAAGGATGAGAGAAGCGTCAACGAACAAAGCGTGACCACCTACAGGACGTTGGTAAGGGATACCGAATTCGTCGAGGCGAGCAGCGAGGTATTGTACTTGTTTGATACGAGTTTCGATAGTATCGAGCTCAGTATTTTCGTCAAGACCCACAGCAAGAGCGTCCATATCACGACCGTTCATACCACCATAAGTCAAG
>JAZQRP010000222.1:0-11937 GCA_045629685.1 Candidatus Aphodosoma sp.
TGGTTTGGATTTATTACAAAAGTTTGAAAAATGTTTGGTTGTTATCTTGAAAAAGAGTAACTTTGCACATATTATATACAAGATAGTTTGATATAAAATTTCGCATGGATCTGTGTCATCTGTAGAGCGATTTTTTGGCAAAGTCAAAAACAAGCGAATCTAAAAAAAAGAAGAAATATCAGTGAAGATCTGTGCAATCTGTGGGAGATAATATTATGACAAAAGCCCGAATATTAGTAGTAGATGATAACGATGGCATTCGTGCTGCGTTGAAGATTCTTTTGATGCGCCATTTTGCTGAGGTGGAGTTGATTGCTTCGCCAAAGGAGTTACGCTCGGTGGTGATGCAATTCAAGCCTGATGTGGTGTTGCTCGATATGAATTTCTATACCGACATGAATACTGGCAACGAGGGACTCTTTTGTTTGTCGGAACTTAAACGCTTTGCGCCGCAAGTTGAAGTAGTGCTGTTTACTGCGTATGCCGACATCCAACTTGCCGTTGAGGGTATGAAACGTGGGGCTTTTGATTTTGTTGTCAAGCCATGGGATAACGACCGACTCGTTGAAATACTTAAATCAGCATATAATCGTCGAAAGAAAGAGGCGAAACCTCAACCAAAGCCAGTAAGCCAAATGTATTGGGGCGAGGGCGATGCAATGCAGAAGGTGCGCCGACAAATCGAACGATTTGCACCAACCGATGCAACTATCTTGATAACAGGCGAAAATGGTACGGGTAAAGATGTGTTGGCTAACGAGATACATCGCTTGTCGGAACGAGCTATGCGTCCTATGGTGTGCGTTGATGCTGGGGCAATTACCGAAACTTTGTTCGAGAGCGAACTCTTTGGTCATGTCAAAGGGGCGTTTACCGATGCCCATGCCGACAAAATAGGTAAGTTCGAACAAGCCAATGGCGGTACGCTGTTCCTCGACGAGATTGGCAACATACCATTGCACTTGCAAGCTAAACTCTTGCGTGTATTGCAAAATCGGGCAGTGACCCGCGTGGGCGATACCAAAGAGCGACCAATCGACATACGCCTGATTTGTGCAACAAACAAAGATATACCGCAAATGGTGCAAGAGGGCACATTTCGCGAAGACCTCTATTATCGCATTAACACATTGCACGTGCAGTTGCCTCCACTCCGTCAGCGCACCGACGAGATATTGCCTCTTGCCGAGCGATTTGTCAACCTCTATGCCGAAAAATATCATCGTGCCGTTGCATCGGTATCAGCCGAAGCTGCAAAACTCCTATTGGCTCATACGTGGAGTGGTAATATTCGAGAGTTGCAAAACTGTATCGAAAAAGCAGTGATACTCTCCGATGGGGTAGAACTTCTATCGTCTGACATTCAGTTACAAGCCACAAATTCACAATCGGGAATAACCACAGGAGGCGAGGGTTCAGAACCCTTAGAAACCCTCGAAGCTGCCGAAGAGCGCACCATCCGTGCCGCAATGAACAAATACGACGGCAATCTCTCGCTCGTAGCCAAATCCCTCGACATCAGTCGTCCAACACTATATGCCAAACTAAAAAAATACGGAATATGATATTGGCGTGTATTATAACAGCATTGATTACGGCGATAGTAGTTGCGTTGTTGGTCTATCGAAAGATGCGCCACAAGGTCGATTATATGCTCGATGCCCTCGAAGACAAAGAGTTGAATTTTCGTTTCGACGAGCGAGTGCTAATTGGGCGAGGATTCAACAAAACTCTCAACCGATTGCGCACCATATTCGACAAAGAGCGACACGAAATTAGCGAACAGGAGCGATATTTTGGCCAGATGCTCGACCATGTGCAAACAGGCGTGATGGTGGTCGATGATGGCAGGGTAGCCTATTCCAACCGAATGGCATCCCTGTTGTTAGGCTTTTCGCGCATCAGCCACATACGTCAGTTAAACAACATCTCGCCCGAACTATACAAAGCCTTTCGCGAAGTGTTGCCCGACAACGAACAGCGTGTGAGCATCTACACCGAGCGAGGCGAAGTGCGTCTTGCCGTCATTGCGTCGGAGACCAAAATACATGGCACTTCGATGAAAATCATAGCATTTAACGACATTAGTAGCGATATAGCTGAGAATGAAGAGTTGGCATGGGCGCGTTTGATTCGAGTGTTGACCCACGAAATTATGAATACCGTCACGCCGATAGCATCGCTCAGCGAAACCCTCTCTGCCGACATCTCCTCGCCCGATTTGCAGAGCGGATTAGCAACCATAGCTGCCTCATCGCGCTCACTAATCAAGTTTGTCGACACCTATCGCACCCTCACCCGAGTGGCAACGCCAGTCAAGCGAGCCTTCATGCTCAATGAGTTGGTCGATAGAGTGTTAAATCTCTCATCGCAACACATCGCCGACACCCATGTCACATGTCGTTACATCGAGAAAACCAACGACATCCTCCTCTATGCCGACGAAGGTCAAATCTCGCAAATACTCATCAACCTCATCCGCAACGCCATCCAAGCAGGAGCCACAACTATCGACATCGTAGGCACAATCGAACCATCCGATGCCGTGCGCATCGACGTTATCAACAACGGTGCAGCTATCAGTCGCGAGAGTCAGTCGCAGATATTCATACCCTTTTTCTCCACCAAACCCGACGGCACCGGCATCGGCCTCAGCCTTTCGCGCCAAATCATGCGCCTCCACAATGGCACCATCCGCCTCCTCCGTAGTGATGATCGTCAAACCGTATTTTCTTTGTTGTTTAAGTGATATTTAATACACACTCTCATTGTGTATTTCTTTGCCTTACCCCTAAGCAAGGTATAAGGGAAGTGTGCCGTAGAAAACCGTCATAACCCGACAACCACTCACAGTGTGTATTTGACTTTGAAAATGTAGAATATCGAAGTGATATTGTATATCTGTGGTATATAGAAAAAATAAAATCCATTTTTGTATTGCTAAATAAATAGTTTTTTGTAAATTTGCACCTTGGAATGTATATAGTCAATCAATTCGTTGACTATATACATTCACTAATCACTAATCACTAATCCTAATCACTATAAAAACACTATGGCAAATCAATTTTCTCGTCGCCACATCGGTATTACTGAACGCGACCTGCCTAAAATGCTCGAAACAGTTGGTGTAAAATCAGTTGATGAGCTTATCGAACAAACTATCCCTGCAAACATCCGTTTGCCAAAACCACTCGACCTCCCTGAGGCTATGACTGAACAAGAGTTTTTGACTCACATTCACGAGTTGGCTCAAAAAAATCAGTTGGCTGACAACTACATCGGTCTTGGTTATTATGGCGCTATCACTCCTGCTGTGATTTTGCGTAACGTATTCGAAAACCCAGTATGGTACACTTCATACACTCCATACCAAGCTGAAATCTCACAAGGTCGTCTCGAGGCTTTGTTGAATTTCCAAACTATGGTAGCTGACCTCACAGCTCTTCCTTTGGCTAACTGCTCATTGCGCGACGAAGCAACTGCTGCTGCCGAAGCTATGACTATGATGATGGCACTCCGCTCTCGCGACCAACAAAAAGCTGGCGTTAACACTCTTTTCGTTGACCGCAACATCTTCCCTCAAACACTCGACGTATTGAAAACTCGTAGCCTTCCACAAGGTGTGAATCTCCTCGTGGGCGATTATGCTTCGTTCGATTTCTCTACTCCTATATTTGGTGCTATCCTCCAATATCCAGCATCTGATGGTCGTATCTGCGACTACCGTGACTTCGCTGCTCGTTGCCACGAAAATGGTGCTAAAGTGGCTGTTGCTGCCGACATTATGAGCCTTGTGCTCTTGGCTGCTCCTGGCGAATGGGGTGCTGATATCGCATTCGGTACTACTCAACGTTTCGGTATGCCATTGTATTTCGGTGGTCCATCGGCTGCTTATTTTGCTACTACTGAAGAAAATAAACGTCATATCCCAGGTCGTCTTGTAGGTATCTCTAAAGTTGCTAACGGCAAACCTGCTTTGCGTCTTGCTCTCCAAAGCCGTGAGCAACACATCAAACGCGAAAAAGCATTGTCTAACATCTGTACAGCTCAAGCATTGCCTGCTATCATGAGTGGTTTTTATGCTGCTTATCACGGCAACGATGGTTTGACTGACATCGCTTACAACATCCATGCTAAAGCTATCATCTTGGCTAACGAGTTGAAAAACATGGGTTGCGAACAATTGAACGACTTCTTCTTCGACACTATCCGCATCAAATTGCCAGAAGGTAAGAGCGCAATGATGCTTCGCGAAGTGGCTGAGGCTAACTTGGTTAACTTCCGTTATTTCGAAGATGGCGTTATCGGTATCTCAACTGACGAGTTGACATCGGCTGAAGGCGTACTCAAAGTGTTGGCTATCTTTGCTAAAGTGCTCGAATTGCCAGTGCCTTCAACTATCCTCGATGTTAAAGAGACTGCATTGCCACAAGAATTGGTACGTCAATCTAAAGCATTGAACCACGAAATCTTCGAAAAATATCACTCTGAAACAGAGATGATGCGCTATATCAAATCACTCGACCGCAAAGATATTTCATTGACTCAATCTATGATTTCTCTCGGTTCTTGTACAATGAAATTGAATGCTGCTGCTGAATTGTTGCCTCTCTCTTGGCAAGAATTTACTGGTATTCACCCATTTGCTCCTGAAGCTCAAGTACAAGGTTACAAAGAGTTGATTGCTAACCTCGAAGGTTATCTCTCTTCTATCACTGGTTTTGCTGGTTGTACATTGCAACCTAACTCTGGTGCTGCTGGTGAATACACTGGTTTGTTGACTATCCGTCGTTACCAACAAGCTCAAGGTCAAGGTCACCGCAACGTGGTATTGATCCCTGCTTCGGCTCACGGTACTAACCCTGCTTCGGCTGTTCAAGCTGGTTTCAACGTAATCGTAACTGCTTGCGACGAAAATGGTAACGTTGACGTAGAAGACATCCGCGCTAAAGCTGAACAACATAAAGACGATCTCGCTGCGTTGATGATTACTTACCCATCAACTCACGGTATCTTCGAACCTGCTATCCGCGAAATTTGCGAAATCATCCACGCTAATGGTGGTCAAGTATATATGGACGGTGCTAACATGAACGGTCAAATTGGTTTGACTTCTCCAGGTTTCATCGGTGCTGACGTTTGTCACTTGAATCTCCACAAATCATTCGCATCGCCTCACGGTGGTGGTGGTCCTGGTGTTGGTCCTATCTGCGTGGCTGCTCACTTGGTAGAATACCTCCCATCGCACAACTTCATCAATCCTGAAAACCCTAACACTGCAGTTGCTGCATCTCCATGGGGTTCTGCTGGTATCTTGCCTATTACTTATGGTTATATCCGCATGATGGGTGCCGATGGTTTGGCTGAAGCTACTAAAACAGCTATCCTCAGCGCTAACTATATGACTAAACGTCTCGAAAACGCTTATGGTATCGTCTATACAGGTGCTACAGGTCGCGTAGGTCACGAAATGATTCTCGACTGCCGTCACCTTAAATCATATGCAGGCGTTGACGAAAGCGACGTGGCTAAACGTATGATGGACTTCGGTTTCCACGCTCCTACATTGTCATTCCCTGTTCACGGCACATTGATGGTTGAGCCTACAGAATCTGAACCATTGGCTGAACTCGATCGTTTCATCGATATGATGCTCGTTATCCGCGAAGAAATCGAAGCAGTTCACACTGGCGAAGCTCCTGCTGACGACAACGTACTCAAAAATGCTCCTCACCCTGATTATGTGATTGTTTCTGACGAATGGAATCACTCTTACGGTCGTGAGAAAGCGGCATTCCCACTTCCATGGG
The DNA here is from genome assembly GCA_045629685.1 of Candidatus Aphodosoma sp. Classification (GTDB taxonomy): domain Bacteria; phylum Bacteroidota; class Bacteroidia; order Bacteroidales; family Paludibacteraceae; genus Aphodosoma. The sequence goes on from JAZQRP010000222.1 coordinate 5,814, forward strand.
TAAAAGAAAACAAATTCTGGATTTCTGTTGCTCGTGTAGATAATGGTTGGGGCGACCGTAACCTAATCTGCGCTTGTCAAGATTAATTGATTAAATATTAAAATAAAGACACGAGATGCAAGACCCCAAAAGTCTTATGTCTCGTGTCTTGTTTCTAAAATATAGAACAATAATGCCTAAGGTTAAGCATATAATTTTTTTACAGTCGGCACATACTGCTATAGATGAGCGCGTCTTATTTCATCAGGCGCAGACATTGAGGCAACATGGGTATGTTGTTGATATTTGTGGAATGGATAACTTTAATGATTTTATTCCGCAAATAACTGATGTGTATATTGTAGATACGCCACGTGCTTTGTGGAAAATACGCCATACCGATGCTAAGATTGTCTATGATATCACAGAGTGGTATCCTTCAAAAAAGAATTTGCGAAATCTTAAAATTGGAAAAACTATAAAAGCTTTATTGATGGCTATTTCCTCTATTTGGGCTGGTTGGAGAGCTGATGCTTTTATTTTTGGAGAGATAGATAAAGCAAAGCCTTTTCGATTTTTGTTTCCTAAGAAAAAATCATTTCTTTTGTCGTATTATCCTGATTTGGCGTATATTAATCCTATTTCGGCTAAAAGTGTTAAACAGGAATGTCGAGTGTTGTATGCTGGACCATTGACAAAAGAAAAAGGGTGGGATAGAGTAGTGGAAACTATGTCTGGAATTGCACAAAAAATGCCCCAAATGCAATTTAGGTTAGATGTTATATCGCGAAATACGGTTGCTGAATTTGTTAAGCCTAAGAATTTGCAAGTTGGAGTGTTACAATTTATGCCGTTTGAAAAGTTTTGTGAACAGATAACAAAATATGACCTTTTCTTGGACTTACGTGATGCGGATTTTGAAAATAGACGTTGTTTGCCAATAAAATTATTTTATTATATGGCGTGTGGTAGGCCATCTGTTTATTCTAATTTAGATGCAATTAGAAAAGGTGTGCCTGAGTTTGAGGAATGCTCTCAGTTGGTTGATAGTGTAGACGAAGCTATCAATGCAATGTTTAGGTATATAACAGATGAAAATTTTTATATGAAACATTGTAATCGTGCATTGCAGCTATCACAAGAAAAATATAATTGGGGGAAGATAAAACAGATTTTTTTATCTGTTTTTGATGAATTATAATTTAGAGTCGTATTTTTTGATTAAACTGATTAACCATATATATTGAGCAGTAACGGCAATAGCTGTACCAATAGTATAGCCAATAATTGATATTGTAAAATCAGATAACCAAATTCCGATGCAAACACCTATACTACGTAATATAGTTGTTAGTAATTCAAATCCAAATCCAAGTTTTTGTTTAAAGAAAATATCAGCAAGAAAGCCTGTGCTTGAGGTCAACATGCTGCACAAAAGCCACGGCAACATCCAACGCAAATAAGTACTTGTTGGTTCCCAACCTTCACCTAATAGAAATGTAGTTAAATTGGGTAAAATCCAATATAGTAAAGTAAAGAATGGTATTCCCACGCTTAATACTGTAATAGTAAAATATTTAAAAAATTTACCTATTGGTTGTTTTTGATTTACTCGTTCGGTAGTGTGTTGATATAATACCTGATATATCGACCTTGTTATTACATTAATAGGGGTGAATCCTAGGAGCAAAGCCATTCCCCATAGACCAACATGATGAGATCCAAAAATAGGAGTTAATAAAAGAATCGGCAATTGACCTGCAAGCATGTTTATAAAGCAGCGAGGTAATGAGTATGTTGGGAAAAATTTATACGTTTTAGCTTCTTGTTTTATTTCGTTCCAAGAAAATGTGAAAAATAGTTTTAATTTGTTTTTTATGCGTAATAAATTAAAAAACAATGAAATAATAGGGGCTATCACTGAAGAATAAATCATACCTCCACTTAATATGCCGGCATAGCCAAAACATATTTTTCCCCCTGATGATAATATGCTATTAGAAATTAAATATGAACTAATACTACTATATTGAGTATTACGTGTGTACCAATAATTCAAAATATTCCATCCTCCGAGCGCTAAAACAATGATAGGCATCATCCAATAGTAATCGGCTAATTTAGGGGTATTGAAAAGAATGGCGATTTGGTCTGAAAAAAAGACTGATATAGCTGTTAGGCCTGTGATAGAGAATAATAGCAATAGACATACTTGTACGAGCGAAATTGCTTTTTCTTCTTCTTTTGGTAGTACAATTGCATTATAATATTCTGCTGTCGATAGTATAACTAAAACACCACTTATACTCAAGAACAAGTTTAATAGTCCAAAATCCTCAGGTGTGTATATCCTTGTAAGTATTGGATATACTATTAATCCAATAATTTGGGCTATTATATTGGCTGATAGTAATTTGCTGAAATTTTTTATTCCAGTCGAACGAAGTTTTGGTAATATTTTCATAACTCTGCAAAGATACTATTTTTTTTAGATATATACAAATATCATTTTATTTGATTGAAAATAACATATATATCGCTAAAAATTTGTAACTTTGTAAATTATTTGTAAAAATATTTACATCTATGAAAATCAATAAATTAACTTTTTCTGCATTTGCAATAGTTGCAAGTGTTGTAGTTTTGTTTGTTTCTTGTACAGTTAAATGTGAACAAAAACCTGAAAAACCTCAAAAATTAGTCGAAGTCTCTAATCCCGAAGGTATAATCGTTGAGCGTTTAGCTCGTATCGATTCTGCGTTCCAACGTATGGTTGATCAACAGCTTATGCCTCAAGCTGTTACTATGATGGTGCACAAAGGTCAAATCGTGCACTACAAAGCATACGGATGGCGTGATATCGAAAATCAAATTCCTTGCGAACGTACCGATATTTTCCGTATGGCTTCGCAAACTAAAGCTATCGCTGTTTGTGCGCTCATGACTTTGTGGGAACAAGGTCTTTTCCAACTCGATGAGCCTATCAAAAAATATATCCCTGCTTTCGAAAATCCTCAAGTGCTTGAGACTTACGACAAAGCAACTAACACTTGGACTACCAAACCTGCATCGCGCGACATCACTATCCGCGACCTTATGACTCATACTTCTGGTATCTGTTATGCTGGTTATCACTGGGATATCATGAAGGCTTGTGGCGTTCATCCACTCAATTCGTTGGATTCAATTCCTCTCGAAGAGATGGTCAACCGTCTTGCTAAAACTCCGTTGAAACACAACCCAGGCGAGCAATTCACTTATAGTATGAATATCGAGGTGCTCGGTCGTTTGGCTGAAATCCTCTCGGGCAAACCTATCGATGTTTTCCTCAAAGAGACTATCTTCGACCCTCTTGGCATGGAAGATACATATTTCTATCTTCCTGAAGATAAAGTACATCGTTTGGTTAAACTTTACACTTATCCAAAAGGTGGTCCTCTTCAATTAAGTACTCACGAACTCTATCAAACTTATCCATATAGCGGAGCAAAAGTCTATTGTTCAACTGGTGCTGGTCTTAGCGGTACAATTCTCGACTATGCTAAATTCTGCCAAATGATTCTCAATGGTGGCGAATTTAACAACCACCGTATCCTTGGTCGCAAAACTATCGAAATGATGATGCGCAACAATGTAAAAGACCTCCGTGGCGACATCGGTTTCGGTCTTGCTTGGGACACTTATCGCGAGGAATATTTGTGGCGCACTCCGCTTAGCGAAGGTTCTGCTCGTTGGGGTGGCATGTTCGGTACCGACTATATTATCGACCCTAAAGAGGAAACTATCGTATTGATGTATGTCAACTTCCAACACAATGGCACAGGTGTAAACTTCAAAGAATTGATGCATAACACAGCCTACCAAGCATTACAATAAGATTTAACTACTGAATACACACTCTCAGTGTGTGTTCGTTCTTTATAAATTCAAAATTTAAATATACTATAGAGATACCTGCAAGCAAGGTGCTCCTTACCCTAAAAATACACACTTTCAGTGTGTATTGAAAAAATTTAAAATCAAATTATATGTTATTGACTCTTTCTCAATTTGACTCTTTTCTTACTATCATGGTTGCGATAGCCGTGGTAGTTTTCATCGTTCTTTATTTTGTAGAAGCCGGTTATGGCAAGATGATTTCAAGCAAATGGGGTCCTGCTATTAACAACAAAGTGGCGTGGGTATTGATGGAATGCCCAGTGTTTATCGTATTATTTTATATGTGGATGCAGTCCGACCGTCAATGGAATGCTGCTCCGTTAGTGTTCTTTCTTTTGTTCGAATTGCACTATTTCCAACGTTCGTTCATCTTCCCTTTGATTCTCAAAGGTAAAAGCAAAATGCCTATCTCTGTTATGATGATGGGTGTGATATTCAACACGTTGAATGGCTTTATGCAAGGCGAATGGATTTTCTATCTCTCACCAGAGGATATGTACACTGCCGAGTGGCTTGCAACTCCACAATTCATCATCGGTACACTCATCTTCTTTGCTGGTATGGCAATCAACCTCCATTCCGACCACGTCATTCGTAATCTCCGCAAACCAGGCGATACAAAACACTACCTCCCTAAAAAAGGTATGTATCGCTATGTCACTTCTGCCAACTATTTCGGCGAAATCGTAGAGTGGACTGGCTTTGCAATCCTCACTTGGAGTATGCCAGGTGTAGTATTTGTCATCTGGACAATGGCCAACCTCGTGCCTCGTGCCAACTCTATTTACAAAAAATATAAAGTTGAATTCCACGACGAATTCGACGAAAAAAAACTCAAACGAGTATTCCCTCGTATATATTAATGTGAAAGTTGAAACTTGAGATGTGAACCAGTGGTCTTTGAGTTTTTGTCTATAAAAAATAGCGTGTTTTACATTTCAACTTTCAACTTTCAACTTTTAACTTAAAATATGTCAAATCTTTTTACTCCTTATCAATTAGGCCCTATCACTTTGCGCAACCGCACAATCCGTTCGGCTGCGTTTGAGAATATGGCTTACAACAATCGTCCTTCTGAGGACTTATATAACTATCACACTGCCGTAGCGCGTGGTGGTGTAGGTATGACTACTGTGGCTTATTGTGCTGTTAATCGTAGTGGTGTTAGTTTCGATGGTCAACTTTGGATGCGCGAAGAGATTATACCTGAACTCAAACGCCTCACCGATGGCATCCATGCCGAAGGTGCAAAAGCCAGCATCCAACTCGGTCACTGTGGCAATATGACACACTACTACACTTGTGGTTGTATGCCTGTTGGACCTTCATCTGGTTTCAATCTCTACTCTCCAACTCTTGTGCGTGGATTGAAAGAGTCTGAAATTATGGAACTTGTAAAAGACTTCGGTCGTGCTGTCAATATGTGTCGCGAGGCAGGTTTCGATTGCGTCGAAATCCACGCTGGTCACGGCTATCTTATCTCTCAATTCCTCTCTCCATACGTCAACAAACGTAAAGACAAATTCGGTGGTTCGCTCGAAAATCGTATGCGTTTCATGAAACTCGTACTTGCCGAAGTTATGCGTTGCGCTGGCGACGATATGGCTGTAGTTGTAAAACACAATATGTACGACGGCTTCAAAAGTGGTATCCAAATCCCTGAATCTATCCAAATTGCTAAAGAAATCGAAGCCGCAGGTGTTCATGGTATTGTCCTCTCTGCTGGTTTTGTGAGCAAAGCCCCTATGGCAGTTATGCGTGGTGCTATGCCAATCAAAACTTTGGCTTACTATATGGATATGGCAAAATTCTGGTGGCTTAAAGCGGCTCTTCATCTTGTAGGTCGCATTATGATTCCTACTGTGCCATTCAAAGAAGCTTATTTCCTTGAAGATGCCAAAAAATTCCGTGCCGAACTCAAATGCCCACTCATCTATGTAGGTGGTTTGGTTAGCCGTGCTAAGATGGATGAGGTGCTTGGCGAAGGTTTCGAACTTCTTCAAATGGCTCGTGCTTTGGTGCATGATACCGATTTTGTCAACAAACTTGCTGCTTCTGATGAGACATATCGTAGTGGTTGCAAACACTCTAACTACTGCATCGGCCGTATGTACACCAAAGAGATGCGTTGCCACCATTGCGTTGACAACCTTCCTAAAAAAATCCAAAAAGAAATCGCCAAAGCCGAAGCAGAACTTTAATTTAA
>JAZQRP010000223.1:0-24522 GCA_045629685.1 Candidatus Aphodosoma sp.
CATGACGAATTGCGTGCACGTACTGCTGCTATTCGTCAACAACTACGAGATGTTGTAAAAAAAGAACGCTCTCGAATTGAGGAAATTCGTGCTGAGGTTGAGCATACGGAACTTGATAAGCGTGAAAAGTTGTATAAAGAGATAGATGAACTAGACAAGAAGATACTTGATACACTTGAGGTGGAACTTGATAAAGTGTTGCCAGAGGTATTTGCTATTGTTAAAGATACTGCACGTCGTTTAACTGAGAATGAAACAATTGAAGTGATGGCAAATGATTTTGATCGTCAACTTGCGATTAAACATGATTTTGTTACAATCGAAGGTGATAAAGCCGTCTATCGTAATGAGTGGGAAGCTGGTGGAAATATGCACAAATGGAATATGATTCATTATGATGTGCAATTGTTTGGTGGTGTTGTTCTTCACAAAGGTAAAATTGCCGAAATGGCAACAGGTGAAGGTAAAACTCTTGTGGCTACTTTGCCAGTATTTCTTAATGCATTGACTGGTAATGGTGTGCATGTTGTTACTGTCAATGACTATCTTTCAAAACGTGACTCGGAATGGATGGGGCCACTCTATATGTTCCATGGTATGAGTGTTGATTGTATCGACAAGCATCGTCCAAATTCAGAAGAACGTCGTCGTGCATATAATGCAGATATTACATTCGGTACAAATAACGAATTTGGTTTCGACTATCTTCGTGACAATATGGCTTCGGCTCCTATCGACCTTGTACAACGCAAACATAATTATGCAATTGTCGATGAGGTTGACTCGGTGTTGATTGATGATGCTCGTACTCCATTGATTATCTCTGGTCCTGTGCCAAAAGGCGAAGACCAAATGTTCGAAGAGTATTGTCCACGTGTAGAGGTGTTGGTAAAACAACAATCGGCTATGGCAACACAACTTCTTGCCGAAGCACGTGCAAAAATAGGTAACGAAGATAAGAAAATCAATGAAGAAGGTGCATTAGCATTGTTCCGTTCATATAAAGCGATGCCTAAAAATAAGGCATTGATTAAATTCTTGTCAGAGCCAGGTATCAAACAAATCCTTATCAAAACAGAAGAGTTCTATATGCAAGAGAATAGCAAACACATGCATATAGCAACTGACCCTCTTCTTTTCGTAATTGACGAAAAACATAACTCTATCGAATTGACAGATAAGGGTATCGATACAATGACTCGCTCGACTGAAGACCCTAATTTCTTTGTATTGCCTGATGTTGGTGCTGAAATTGCAGAAATCGAAAAATCATCAATGTCAGACGAAGAACGTCAAGAGAAAAAAGATGCTGCACTACAAGATTATTCAATCAAATCAGAGCGTGTACATACAGTAAACCAATTGCTTAAAGCATATACTCTCTTTGCTAAAGACGACCAATATGTTGTGATGGACAACAAAGTAATGATTGTTGATGAGCAAACAGGTCGTATTATGGACGGTCGTCGTTATAGCGATGGTCTTCACCAAGCAATCGAGGCAAAAGAGCGCGTGAAAGTTGAGGCTGCCACACAAACATTTGCAACAATTACGCTTCAAAACTATTTCCGTATGTATCATAAATTGTCAGGTATGACAGGTACTGCGGAGACAGAAGCAGGTGAGTTTTGGGATATCTATAAACTCGATGTTGTGGTAATTCCAACAAATCGTCCGATTGCACGTAAAGATATGGAAGACCGCGTTTATAAAACTAAACGTGAAAAATATAACGCTGTTATTGAAGAGATTGTTGAATTAGTAGCAGCAGGTCGTCCTGTACTTGTGGGTACTACATCGGTTGAGATTTCTGAACTTTTGAGTCGTATGCTCACAATACGTAAGATTTCTCACAATGTATTGAATGCTAAGTTGCACCAAAAAGAGGCAGATATCGTGGCCGAAGCAGGTCGTGCAGGTACTGTAACAATTGCAACCAATATGGCAGGTCGTGGTACCGACATCAAGCTTACGCCAGAAGTAAAAGAAGCTGGTGGTTTGGCTATTATTGGTACAGAACGTCACGAGAGCCGTCGTGTTGACCGTCAGTTGCGTGGTCGTTCAGGTCGTCAAGGAGATCCAGGTTCTTCTGTATTCTTCGTTTCGCTTGAGGACGATTTGATGCGTCTCTTTGGTTCAGAGCGTATATCTAAAGTGATGGATAGCATGGGATTCCAAGAGGGAGAAATGATTGAACACTCAATGATTTCTAAATCTATCGAACGTGCTCAAAAGAAAGTAGAAGAGAACAATTTTGGTATTCGTAAGCGTTTGTTGGAATATGATGACGTAATGAACAAACAACGTACAGTGATTTATGCTCGTCGTCGTCATGCTCTTATGGGCGAACGTATCGGTGTTGATATTGTCAATACTCTCTATGATACAGCAGCAATGATTGTTACTAACAATCACCAAGTGCTTGATTATGATGGTTTCAAAACTGATATGCTTGCTGTATTTGCAATGGATACTCCAGTGACTGAGGATGAATTCCGTTCAATGAAAGCAGAAAAGATTATAGATAGAGTTGCTGAGGCTGCATACGAAGTATTTGTTCGTAAAATGGATAAAATGGCTGAAGTGGCAAACCCTGTAATCAAACAAGTATATGAAACACAAGGTGCTCAATACGAAAAAATCTTGATTCCTATTACCGATGGTAAGCGTATGTATAATGTGCCTGTTGTGTTGAAAGAGGCATACGAAACAGAGTCGAAAGAGGTTGTTAAGGCATTTGAGAAAGCAATTCTTCTTCATGCTATCGACGAAGGTTGGAAAGAAAATCTTCGTGAACTTGATGAATTGAAACATTCGGTTCAAAATGCAACTTACGAACAAAAAGACCCATTGTTGATTTACAAGCTTGAGTCAAGTAATTTGTTTGGAGCTATGCTTAACGAAATGAATCGCAAAATCACATCAGTATTGATGCGTGCGCAAATTCCAGTTCGTGAGCCAGAACAAGTTCGTAAAGCAGAAACAGAGCGTCGTCAAGATTATAGTCGTTATAGTGCAAACAAACAAGATATGACTGATATCCAACGCGCAGGACAACGTGATACTCGTGAACGTCAGGTTACACAACCAGTTCATGCAGAGAAGACAGTAGGTCGTAACGAGCCTTGTCCTTGTGGGTCTGGTAAGAAATATAAAAACTGTTGTGGTAAAAACGCATAATAATATAAGTTTAAAAAAGAGACTATTTTTATTTGAATAGTCTCTTTCTTTTTTGGTGTTTTCTTCAGTGATATTTTATATAATGTGTAAAAAAATAGCAAAAGAGTGTTATTTTGTAAAATATATTGTGGTTTATTTGAGTTTTTGTAATTAGTAAAAAAATGTTGTTTTTTATAAATATATAAAAAAGTTTTGTAAATATCAAACCTTTTTGTATCTTTGTCGCTAGTTTGTGAAAACCCTAAATCTATTATTAAAAAATCAGTTTTGTGAATTTTTTTATGGCGTCTTTATGCTTTTTTCCTATTGCTTTTTGTGGATTATATCTTTATTAGAAAGAAGTAGAGCTTAATAATTAGGCTTTTAAGTAGAAAGATGTTTTAGTTTTTAGGATGGGCCAAGCGTATTTTACTTTTATGCTTGTGCCATGTTTTGTATGTGGTGGTAAGGAATTTATTATTCTATAGAGGCGTGAGATGTTTATTTTTTTAGCTTTATTATTGCTTTTTATTGAATTTTAATCTTAAATACTAATTAAAAGTTGTATCCGACACACATTAAGGAGGTAAACTATGAAAAAATTATTTTCAATTATTGCTGTAGTAGCAATTGCGTTATTTGTTTTTACTGCTTGTGAACAAATTTCAACTTCAGGGTCTAAAAAACATGAGTTTGTTGATCTTGGTTTGTCTGTTAAATGGGCAACATGCAATATTGGAGCTGAAACTCCAGAGGCTTATGGAGATTATTTTGCTTGGGGTGAAATAGAAACAAAAGAAAGTTATGACTGGGATACATATAAATATACATTGGCTTTGACAAAGTATAATAAAAAAGATAGTCTTGTTGTTATTGAGTCGGTAGATGATATTGCTACTGTAAGTTGGGGTGAAGGTTGGCGTATTCCAACTAAAGAAGAACAAGAAGAACTTATAAACAATTGTAAATGGTATTGGATGAAAGAAAATGGAGTTTATGGGTATCTTATAGAGGGCGTAAATGGTAATACGATTTTCTTGCCAGCAGGGGGACATAAAAACAAGACAGATGTAATTAAAGCCGGAGAGGCTGGTTTTTATTGGTCAAGTTCGCTTTATGAAACAAGTAAAGGTAGTGCAACTATTTTATATCTATATGCAAGAGAAAAGGCACAAACTGTCAATAATCGTTATATAGGGGCAAATATTCGTCCTGTATGTAAGTGATGTTTTGTATGTTAAAATAAGAATAAATTAAAAATATATTACTATGAAAAGATATTTACAAAAACAAGTTGCTTTGATAGCAATATTGTTTATGCCATTTTTTGCTTTTGCGCAAGAAAAATGTTGCGTTTTAAGCGAGAGTTTTGAAAATGGTATTCCTGCAGAATGGACGCAAGAAAGTTTAAAAGGAGCCATTGACTGGGTTGTGGAGTCTGGTAATTTATCAGATCCAGCAGATGCTTTTGAGGGTAGCCATCGTTTAGCATTTCGTAATACAACAGGTACCACTTTGAAAGAAAAAACTCTTTTGATTTTGCCTGCGGTTGATTTGAGAGATTTGTATCAACCAATTTTGGTTTTTGCGCATGCACAAGCTGGTGACAACTTGGGTGATAAGTGGATATTTGATACGTTGAAAGTCTATTTCCGTACTTCATTAGATGCAGAGTGGAGTTTGCTTAGAAGTTATAATACTATGGTAGAATCTTGGCATTCAGATACTTTGATTTTGAATGGAAATGAAGCTTCTTATCAAATTGCATTTGAGGCGATTGACAATAATGCAAGAGGTATTGTGCTTGATGATATTCAAATTCGTTCAACACCACAATGCTCTGCTCCCGAGTTGACTGGTATTGAAAATTTAACTAATGTTTCTGCTGAAATAGGATTCTTTAGTTTTGTATCGTCTAATGTTTTGAAAATTTCTGATGTTCCTCTTACTGCAGCTCAACTTGCAGATGATACTCATAAAGCTAATATTGTGGACGAAGAAGTTTTTGGTTATTCTTATGCGGTAGCAGGTTTGACTCCTAATACAACCTATTATTACTATATGCGTTCTGTTTGTGAATGCGAAGCGAGTCCTTGGGTTTCAGGTAAGTTTACTACTTCTCAAATTCTTGTTACTCCTTACTCTGAGAATTTTGATGATGTGGCATCTACGCCAGGTGAAATAACTGAAACTCTTCCTGGATGGTTTGGTGTAGGTAGTGAAACTTGTAAACCTTATATTAATACGGGAGCAGTTGATGTTGCTACTCGCGCTTCTTTGTCTTCAGATACTTCTTATGTTCTTTGTTTTAACGGTGATGGTGTAATTAAAAATAAAAATGCAGGTAAAGAGCCTATTCCTGCTGGGGCTACATCGTATATTGCAATGCCTCCATTTGATGTAGATATAAGGAATTTGTATCTCTCCTTCCGTACAATACGACCTTATGGTTATGATATTTCTGAGACTAACTCTATTGTTGTTGGTGTAATGTCAAATACAGCGGATAAGTCAACTTTTGAACCTGTTGATACAGTGAGAATTAATACATTGAATAAATTTGAAGATGCTGTAGTTTCTTTCGCTAATTATACAGGCACTGGTAAGTATATCACGTTTATGTCTAACTTTGCAGAAGAAACCAACACATTCTTTATTGATGATCTTTATGTTGATGTTATTCCTACAGATAAACCAATTAAAGTTGGTGTCTTTAAAATGGAAATTCTTACTTCTGACTCTATTAAATTTCATTTTGATGTAGATTATGACAAATATGAAGTGTTATTAGCTCGTGAACCACAAGAAGATCTTGATAATGTTTCTGGCGCAAATATTATACGTCAAGAAATTGTTAATGATGCTTTTGTAAAAGTAGAGCCATCTACTGAATATTATGTTTATGCTCGTGCTATTAATGGCGCTCATAAAGGAGATTGGAGTCAACGTAGTATTATTCGCATGCCAGGTTATGTCAATTGGATGCCTTATGATATAGATTTTACAGTAACTAAAACAGATTCATCTTCTTGGTATGCACCAACAATGTATTATAAAAATGGTCAAACAAAAGCAAATATTTGGTTAAGACCAGATATGATAGCATCTACAGAGACATGGACTAAAACTACATTCCCTTATGTAGCTATGTATGAAAAGCCTACTGGTTATTTGGATATGAGTTATGATAACATGCCTTCGCTTGTTAATAGACTTTATGCAATTTTCCCAGAGATGATTAATACTAAGGATACACGTGTGAGTTTTTATGCTTCTGGTGTTAATACAAGTAACGAAAGTACTCAAGGTCTTCGTTCTGTGATGATTGTAGGTGTGATGTCAGATGCTAATGATATTTCTACATTCCAAATTATTGACACTATTACTCCTGGTTGGGATGGTGGTGTATTTATTTCTTCGCAAAAATATTTTTATTATTATGATTTAGGAAATTATGATGTAGAGGGTAAATATTTTGCTTTGTTTACTGACTCTAAATTTGTAGATGAAGGTGGACGTGGATCTATACATGTTGATGATGTGAAATTTGCAAAAAGACCATCATGTGATGAGCCATCTAATTTTGTAGTTACACCAAGTACAGTAGATCCTTCAAAGGCAACAATTACTTGGGATGCTAATGGTAGTTATTCATGGGAAGTTCGCGTTACTCCTCGTAAGCTTGCATTTGATTCGGTTGATATTGTTCCTTCTTCTCAATATGTATTTAGTACAACAGTTACTACTAATAGTGTTGAGGTTACAGGCTTGCGCCATCCTAATTTTGAGTATTTCTATACAATTCGTCCAACTTGTGATAAAGGTCGTGGCGAATGGACCTATTTTGAAAGCTTTAGAACAGGATGTTACGATGTAGAACCGCTTCCTTATTTTGAAGATTTTGATTGTGAAAGTTATATACTTAATGTTAAAAATGGACAATATGGTAAAGCTGAAGGTTTCGAAGCTGTTTGTATGACATCAGAACAGTTGCTTTATTCTTTAGGGTCTTCTTATTGGCCACATGTTGCTTTGTATGATAATGAAAGAAAAAATATAATGCGCCTTCAAAAATTCAATGAATTTGCAGGTAAAATTATTTATGCAGCATTGCCAAAAATGGAATCTAAAATAGATACATTGCAGATTTCATTCAAAATGTATTGTCAAGAGTCTGGTCAACAAGTTGTTATTGGAGCTATGACAGATCCAACTGACACTACTACTATTGAGGAGATTGCTATTGTCAAACCTAAAATTTTGCGTGAGTGGCGTGAATATATAGTTTCTTTAGAAAATTATAAAGGTTCTGCAGAACATATTGTTATTTATGTTAATGATGGTTGTACAAGTACTAAAGCATTTGATATTGACGATATTAAGGTTGATTATCTTAATCCTTGTGCGCGCCCTGAAGATGTTGAATTGTTGGGAGTTTCAGATTCAGAAGCTACATTTACTTGGAAATCGTCAAGAGCGTCTAAAAAGTGGAGATATATCGTGGCAAATAAAGAGTTGTCTGTACCTGTTCTTAATAATCCTAGACCTACGAATAAAAGTATTGTTGTACTTGATACAGTGACACAGAAAACTGTTGTTATTGATAATTTAGAGGCTGGTATTCAGTATTATTTCTATGTTCAACCTTTGTGTGGCGCAGCCGAAGATGAAGCAGGTATTTGGTCTGAAGTCTTCTCTTTTACAACTCGTTGTGCATCGGTTTCTGCAGGTAATTTTGAATATAAATTTGAAGGAGTAGGTGTCTCTGATTTAAGAGTAGATCCTAAAGAGTATGTTTATCCAGAGTGTTGGATTGTTGGTAATAAATCAACAGAGATTACATTCTTAAAAGATTATATTCCGTATGTAGATGATACAAATGCGAAAGGAACAGCATCTTTGTACATTAAAAGTAATATAAGTAATGATGGTGCATTTGCAATTCCTCCACGTGTTGATATTGATAGTATTTATAAGTTGCGTATCAATTTTGAGGCAACAGCAGGTACTCAATATTCATCTCATGCTTATGCTCATGCTATTGAAGTAGGTGTAATTACTGATCCTCTTTTCCTTGATACTTATGTGCCTCTTGATACATTGAATATTACAAGAGAGTGGCTCCCTCTTGAGGTTTATCTTGATGAATATACTTGCGACTACAATGATTCAGTTGGTAAATATATTATGTTCCGTTCTGAATTTGGTCAAGATAATCATGTTTGGATTGATAATATCTCATTAGATACTATCCCTGAATGTTATTCTAAATTTAAAATAGGAGATATTACGCCAAATACGGTTGAGCTTAGATTCGGTTCTAATAGTAGTTCTTATCAAGTTAAATATGCAACAGAACTTTGTAGTAAGAGCAAGTTGAATGGTAATACATTGGATTCAATTGATGTTAATGGCAATAGTGTTGTTATTACTAATCTTGAACCTCGCACAACATATTATATATATACTCGTGCTAAGTGTGGCGATTCATATAGCGATTGGTCAGCGGTTAAGACTGCTCGTACATTATGTGTTGATTTATTAGATCTTCCTTTTGCAGATAACTTTGATAATCAAATTGAGACAAATGGAGTTCCAGAGTGTTGGTATTCTAATGCTCTTGTTTCATCTGAAATAAGTTTGTATTCAAATAATCCTTATTCAGGAAGTCGTTGTGTGATATTTAGAAAAGCCAATTGTCTTGTTACTCCTGAAATTAATATTGATAATTTATCTACTTGTCAAGTGTTGTTGCGTATAAAATCATACAATGAAGATGTTGACTTTACAGTAGGTGTAGTATCTGATATTAATGATATAGCAGGAACATTTGTTCCAGTGGAAACAAAAACTATCCCTGGCCCAGAAAGTGTAAATAATGGAGTATGGCAATTATATACATTCTCTTTGGCTAATTATACTGGTACAGGTAAGCATATTGCATTCACAAATAATGGAGGAGCTACTGCATTTATTGATAATGTTGAAATAGAGGTTATTAATTCATGTGTTCGTCCGACTGCGTGTGATTTAGTCGATCAAACTCAAACTACATTATCATTTGAATTGCAGCATCCAGTAGCATCTGTTTTTGATGTAAAATATGGCCCAACTGGATTTAATTTTGAAGCAGAAGGTACTTTGGTTAAGGATCAAAAACGTGACCTCACACTTTCAGGTCTTGAACCAAATACAATGTATGATGTATATGTTAGAGCAATGTGTTCTGCTGGCACTTATTCTGATTGGCTTTATGCAGGTGCATATCTTACTGTTGGAGAGTTGATGTCTATTCCTTACAATAGTAATTTTGATGATGAAGAAGATAACGCTAAGTGGTTGTATAAGCAAAATGGTCAAGGCAACAAATGGTTTATAGGAACAGATATTCATAATGTTGTTAATGATGAAGTTGAAAATGCTGGAAAAGCATTGTTTATTACTAAAGACAATGGTAATTCAGCTCACTATATTAACACTTTGACTTCTATCAGTTGGGCATATCGTACAGTAGAATTGGTTCCTGGTGATTATATTGTTTCTTATGACTGGACTTGTCACGGTTTGAGTGATTCTCAAGGAGATAAAGATTATGTTTGTGTAGGTTTGTTACCTTACTCATCTAAGTTCAATGCTGGAAACACTAGTGTTGTTGCATTGGATGGTTCTAATGGTTATATGGTTACTGGAAATCCTACTAAACCTAAAGGCTGGATTGAACTTTCTGCTAATGTAGATGGAGCTTATAAACTTAGTGGTAGTGATATTACTAAAGAACTTAATGAGCAATGGACTACAACCGAAACTACATTTATGGTAACTCCAGAGACAGCAGGTGTGTATAATTTGGTGTTCTTCTGGTTCAATCGTGGTGAGGCTGGTAATGAATATGCTGATGTTCGTTCGGCTGTTATTGATAATATTTCTATCGAAAGAGGTAGTTGTTCTTATGTTTACGATGTGCAAATTGATGGTGCTATTGCAACAGAGTCAGCTAACTTGACTTGGAAATATACTGATAATCCTATATCTTACAATATTTTGGTAGATACTTCTCTTATTAATTTTGATTCTATTCCAGAAGAAGGTTTGGCTATTGATACTATAGTTTCTACTACTAATAAAACTGAACTTACAGGATTAGCAGCAAATACAACATATTATGCTTATGTGCAAGCTGTATGTAATGAACATAGTAAAGGAGCTTGGAGTGAGCCTATAATGTTCACTACAGCATGTCTTCCTGCTCCAACTGATTCTGTATTTGATTTCGAAAAATCAGATAAGCATAATTTGGAATATAATATCCCAAGTTGTTTTATCGTTGGCCACGAATCTTTGGAATATAATGAAGAAACAAGTAGATATTTCCCTCATTTGATACAGAATGACCCATCTTCTAGTAAGTCGAGAATATATGCTCGTTCGGGTTCATATGCATTGTGTCTTGAGCGCTATGATAATAATGCGGGAGGTTATATTGTGTTGCCTGCGATTGATGCAGATATTCAAGCTTGTCAGCTTAAATTCTGGATGCGTCCAATCTTTGCAAGTGCATCTGGTGTTGTTGTTAATAACTATACAGGGGCTACTTATTCTCGCGAAGTTACTGTAGGTACAATGACAGATCCAAACGATCCAACTACATTTACAGCTCTTGCAACTATTGAGTATTCTCATGATAATAGTTATTTTTCAACTCATACTTCTATTCAAGGCGACCCTAATAGACTTAGTTATTGGGAAGAGGTGATTGTACCTTTGAAAAATGCTGTAGGTGATTATATTGCTATTAAGAATACATCTTCTGATGGTGCAGTTAATAATGTGATGTATATTGATGATGTAGTAGTTAATGCTTACTCATGTCCATCAGTTATGGGGCTTAATGTTAAGAATATAACATCTAAATCAGCTGAAATCGATTGTCAATATGACCCTGAACTTCAATACAAGTTATTGGTGAACACTATAATGAACTTCAAAGAAGAAGCAAGACCAAAAGCACAAGTGTTTGATGTACAATCGTTCCCATATAAATTGGAAAACCTCGAACCTGCTACTCAATATCATTTTATGGTATATACTGTTTGCGATGGCGTTACAGCTCCTTCTCCAGTGAATTCGTTTGTTACATCACAAGTGTTGGCGTATGATCAAGATTTCAATGTAACTATGCAACATTGTCCAGACGATTGGATGAGAGCTAAATCTCCATCTGCAGCAAGTCAGTTTGCTAATAATAATCCGTTTACTTATCTTACAAGTTATGGAGCAAATGGCAGTTGGTCAACACAAAATGTGGTTAAACTTTCTGAATCAGGTCTTTTCTCAACAGGACATACTGCAATTAAGATGGTCGGGGGTCAGCAACCAACTACAGCATGGCTCTTCTCTCCTGTATTTGAGTTGTCAAATGCGCCTCATCAATATGTGACATTTGATCTTGCTTTGACTATTCCTGGAGCTAAAGATGCAATTCCAGAAGATACATTGGATAACGATGATAGATTTATGGTTATTGTATCTGAGGATGCAGGTAAGACTTGGAAAGCAACAAATGCTACTATTTGGGGAACAGCAAGTGATGATTATGTTTATAAAAACATACCTCATACTGGTAAACAATATTCTGTTGATTTGAGTAAATATGCAGGCAAACAAATTCAAGTAGCATTCTATGCCGAAGCAAATAAAGATGGATTGAAATCAGAAATTCACTTGGATAATATCCACTTCAATGTATATTATGAAAACAATTTGAAAGTGAATATCTGCTCTGGAGAATCTTACAAAGGTTATGGATTTACCATTTTTGCTACTGAATTAAACGAGGGTAATAATAGATTTGCAAGATGGAATATTAGCAAAGAGCCTAATGTTGCTGATACTATGCATGTCTTGAATGTTTATGTAAATCCAGTTAATAGATTGAATCTTTCTGATACTATTTGTGAGGGTGATGTTTATAGTGAATATGGATTCTCAGTAACAGATCCAGGTGAGCATATTCAAAAATTAAAAACACCTGCAGGTTGTGATTCATTCATTGTGCTTAACCTTACTGTAATTCCGTTGGCAAGTTCAGTTGTTTACGACACAATTTGTAATGGCAACTTCATAATGTGGGGTGATGAAAAATGTACAGTATCTGGCGAATATCGCAAGACAGTTCCTTCTACAACTGCTCCTTGTGATTCATCGGTTATACTTTACCTTACAGTGCTTGAGGCTAAAACAACAGACATAACTGTTAACATTTGCTATGGTGAACATTATATGTTAGGTAATCAAAAAATTACTAAAGCAGGTCGTTATGAAGAACATTTCAAAACCGTTGATGGTTGTGATTCAATTGTTACTCTTAGAGCATTTGTTTTGCCTGATTATCGTAGGACAATAAATGCCGTGATTAAGAAAGGACAAGAATATAACGGTAATGGATTTGAAGGTTTGATAAAACAAGATACTTATATATTACCTCTCAAGTCAGTAGATGGTTGTGACTCTACTATTACATTAAATCTCACAGTTCTTTCTGCAGATACAACTTATGTTGAACACGAGATTACTACAAATGAGCTTCCTTATGAGTATGAATCGTTGTATTTTGATGAACAAACTGAACCAGGTGTTTATGTTGATACAATTACTGTAGTAATGGAAGATGGTAGCGAATTTGTTATAGTTCATACTTTGACTATTAATTTGGCTGATGCTATAGAAACTGTAGATCTTCTTGATTTAACATTGGTACCAAATCCATTGAAGGTAAATAGCACATTGTATGTAAATGCCGAATTCACAGCATCAGAACGTGAAGGATTGGTTGTCGAAGTCTTTAATTCTGTAGGACAAGTTATTTATCGTGATGAGCCGATTGAACACCCTATTGCAATTACTGGATTGAATCAAACAGGATTGTATGTCGTTCGTATATCAACTGCTAGTGGTAAATCTTATCTCGGTAAAGTAATTGTTGAATAATTGAATATTAAACATCGCTTCTGAAAGTTTCGTCTTTCGGAAGCAGATGTTTTTGAGTATAGTAATTTATTTTAAACTTTTAAATACTAATAAAAATGAAAAAGAGTGTATTTTATTTTCTTGCGATAGCATTGTCTATTGTTTTTGCATCTTGTGATCAACCAAATGGTCCTGAAGGTAATGGTGGAAACGGTGGAGGTTCTACATCTAGTAAATCTGGCGTATTGAATGGCGAATTTTCAGTATCTCCAACAAAGAAAGTTCGTTTTTCACAAGGTAATTTACAATATCAAGCAACTACTAAAACTTGGCGTTTTGCAGAAAATCAATATGATTATATAGGCAATTATAATGTTAAAATTGCTGAAACTTATGATGGTTGGATTGATATGTTTGGTTGGGCTACTTCTGGCTATAATGATAAAATGCCAACTTTGAATGATAGATATGATTTTGAATATGTAGATGAATTAGCAAATATTGCTGGTACAAATTCAGATTGGGGCGTTTATAATGCTATTTCTAATGGTGGCAATAAAGCAGGATTGTGGCGTACTCTTACTATTGAAGAGTGGCAATATATTCTAGAGCAACGTCCAGATGCAGAGGCTAAAAAAGCTGTAGCATCTATCAATGGTAATAATGGTGTGATTCTTCTTCCTGATAATTGGGTGCAACCTGAAGGCACAACATTTAAGGCTGGTTATGCAGAATTGGAGGGTAAAAGTCAATATAAGACTGTGAATGATTTAACTCTTGAACAATGGAAACTTTTTGAAGAAGCTGGCGCTGTATTCTTGCCTGCAGCTGGTTATCGTTGGTGTCCAAATGATATTATGTATGTAAATCAATATGGTTCTTATTGGTCTTCTTCTTATGCAAATTATGATGAAAAATGGGAAGATTATATCAATGCGTGGTATGTATATTTCCATTCAAAAGAGATAAATTGTCATAACTATAGAAATATAGCTAATGGCTATTCGGTTCGTCTTGTTCAGTAAATCTTATAAAAAGTAACTTGTCCTATTTAAGTAGGATAAGTTGCTTTTAATTTTAATTTGATATATTTATTTGTTTTATACTTTCTATGCGATTTATTATGAAACTATTTAATAAAATCTTGTTTTCCTTAATTGTTTTATTGTTTGCTAATGCAGTATTAGCTCAGACTCTAGTTACACCAACTGGTTTTCAGACGGATTTTGAAGATACTACCGATTATGTTAATTGGGCTTTGAATACAGGGTCGCAAGGAAAGAAGTGTGCAAATAAATGGTTTTTTGGTAAGCCAGGTGCTAATTTAGGTGATGCTGGTTTGTTTATTTCTGGTGATAGTGGTGTGACAGCTGGTTATCAACAATCAGGTGTTTCTGTTGTGGCTTATCGTGAGTTTACTTTTAATCCAGGGTTGTATGAGTTGTCGTTCGATTGGAGAGCTGGTGGCACAAATATTGTCGATGGATTATATGTTTGTTGGATTCCTAAATCAGAGGGTCCATTGAATTCTATTTCTACAAGTAATTTGCAAAACTGGGTATCTCGAAATGCTTTGTATTTTGGTCGAGATTCGATGAGGTTATATCAACGTTCTTGGAATACTATCGCAGATTCAATTCGTTCAGATGGTACTCCTCATTATCTTGTCTTTGTTTGGAATAATGGTGTCGCTGGAGTTACTCCTCCTGCGGCGTGTATCGACAATATTTTGATTATGGAATATGGTCGTTGTGACAAACCTAAAAATTTAGTTGCATCACCGAAAGGTAATGATATGGTGTTATCGTGGAGAGGTGAAGCCGATGCTTATGATGTCATGTGTAAGAATAATATTACTGGAGATGTTGTTGAGTACAAAGATGTTACAGCCACATATCAAGTAATATCTGATTTGCCTGAAGGGCATTGTACTTACTATGTACGATCTAAGTGTAGTGGGTTAGCAGGTGCTTGGGTGTCAATAGAAAAATTTTTGTTTTATCCTGGTACTCGATGTATTGACTTCTTTAATTTGAGTAGTAAAAACTGTTATTATGGTACGACTGATAATCCGAAGGATACAAGAAGTATAGTTGATTTTGGGCATCTTAGTATAGATAGTCGTCATACTATTCATTGGGATCCAAATGAGGTCGATCCTCGTACGCTTATGCCTACTGGTGGTTTGAAAACAGTTCCAGAAGGTGAAATTGGCTCAGTGCGATTAGGTAACTGGGATGTCGGAGCTCAGGCTGAGTGTATTGAGTATAATTATGTGGTCGATACAACAAACGCCGCAGTTTTAGTCCTCAATTATGCTGTAGTATTGCAAGATGTTAATCCTCCTCATGATTCTATTGCTCAGCCACGTTTTATACTTGAAATTCGACATAAAAATAAGTTATTACCTTATGGTTGCGGTGAAGCATATTTTTCTTCAGGATTTAATACTAGTACAGAAGAGGGTTGGCATAAAAATGCCGTTTGTTGGTGGAAAGATTGGACTAAGATTTCTATTAACTTAGGTCAATATCATGGCGAATCGTTGAATATCCGATTAACTACTTTAGATTGTACTGAAACAGGACACTTTGGGTATGCTTATTTTACACTTGGTTGTATTGATGGTAAAATTAAAGGGTTGAGTTGTGGTGATTCGCCTACTAATAAGTTCGAAGGTCCAGAAGGATTTAAATATAGATGGTATTTACCTGAAAATCCAATGTTCCCAGTATCAACAGAGAGGGTATTAGAGGTTCCTTCTAATGACACTTTGACTTACTATTTGGATGTAATCCAACCTACTAATCTTAATTGTTATTATACATTATCAGCTTCTGCTGTAGGTCGTTGGCCTGTTGCTAAAGCTTCTTATAAGCATGAGGTTATCGATTGTGAGAATGTCGTTACATTTACTAATGAAAGTTATGTTAAGCGTGTAAATCAAGTTACAAAAGATTCCTCTGACACAAGTGAACCTTGCGAAACTTTTTACTGGGATTTTGCTGATGGCGAAGTTTCTCGTGAAGAGAATGCTGTTCATACTTTCCCTGCCGAAGGTGGTACGTTTGAGGTTAAATTAACTTCTGGTATAACTGGTGGATGCGAAGATGTTGCAACGATTGTATTGAATTTGCCTAACGTGAGTGGTACTCTTGATTCTGTATCTGCTGTTGTTTGTGCTGGTATGCCGTATGAATTTGGAGGTAAATATCTCTATAATTCAGGTGTATATACCGATTCTATGTTGAATATCTATGGATGTGATAGTGTTGTTGTTCTCGACCTGCTTGTTGCTGACGACTATGATACTATAGTTTATGACACAATTTGTAGCACAGACATATATTTCTTTGATGGTAAACAAATTACAGAAACAGGAAAGTATAAAGCATCTTTAAAGTCAATCTATGACTGTGACTCTATTGTAACTCTTAATATGTTGGTTTATGAATCAATGATTATTGATGTTGATAGTGTTGTGGTTGCGTGTCAATATGATGATCAAATCGTAATTCCGTATGATTTGCATTCAGGGTTGCTTAGAGAGTTTACTTTCTATTTAAAAGATATGAATTTATCTGTGCCTGATTCTAATCTATCTATGGAAGGTAATTCATTTGTAATTAAAATGCCTGAAGGTTTAGAGCCTAATAAATATCAAACTATACTTGGCTTTGGTGAACAATCATGTGGAAAAGAGGCCGAAAATATAATCCTAGATTTACGCTATTCAAATGATGTTATTGTTCAACGCTGGAATGATGTTTTAGCTGTTACTAATGAAGATTATAATGGTGGTTATCAATTTGTTGCTTTTCAATGGTATAAGAATGGACTACCTATTGATGGTGCAACGTCTTCTATATTATATGAAGAAGGTGGTTTAGATTTAGCGGCAGAATATTCTGTTTTGTTAACTCGTATGTCTGATAATTTCACAACTATGACGTGTGTTGCTGATCTATATGATTTATCTTCTGCTCAAGGTAGTCAAGTCGTAATATTCAGTAGTGATAGTCAAGTCGGTGTAGAAACTACGCAAGTAGCACATGTTAATATTTGGTCAACCTCTGGTGTTTTGTTGGCAAAGAAGCAATTGAACGAAGGCTATAATCCACTTGATTTGATGTTAAATAAAGGTATTTATATATTTGAGTTTATATTTGATGATAATAGAAGAGAGATAGAACAGGTATTCATTAAATAAAAAAATGTAGAAGTATGAAAAAGTATATTTTGAGCCTATTTACTCTTTTGTTTGCGACTGTTGGTTTTGTTATGTCGCAAAATCAGAGTGTGCAAGACATAAACATTTCACTCCCTTACTTGTGTGGTTTTGAAGATACATTAGAGGTTGCAAAATGGAAAATAAATGCAGGTCCTGATGGGCCTAATTGTCGTGAATATTGGGAATGGGGTAATAGAGAGTGTAGCGAGGGCTTTAATTCTCTATATGTTCTTTGTGACACAAGTTTACTTTCTGAAATTAGGGCAGAACGTGTTAAGCCTCAATTAGCTATTTCTTATCGCCCATTCATAATACCATCGTCATTTAATCCTGCTAAGTCATATTACAATGTTGATGTATCTTTTGAATGGAAAGGTTCGCTTGACTCACGAGAAGAAGGTCCGTATGGTAGTCTTAATATTTACATCTTACCAGAAGATTATATTTCAGAAGCTGATTTAGTTTCTTCGTCAATCTCTTCTGATTTACCACGAAAATTGAATAACCAAAATCTCTCTTTAGGATATTTTTCTGGTGCATTAGATTGGAAAACTGAGCTTTCTTCGCGTACAACACGTATTGATGTCGATAAAAAATATTTCTTAATTTTTGTATGGCGTAGTATCAATGCTTGGGAGAAATATTGTATCCCAGAGGCAACATGGATTGATAATATTCAAATTACCTCTTCTGATTCTCGTCGTCCTAAAGACCTTAAGGTTGAAGAGGGCCTTTGTGATACTCTTAAAGCAAGTTGGTCGGGCGAAGGTATCGAGTATTTCCATTTCGAATATCGTCCTGCTGGTGCGGCTAAATGGCGCGGCAAGACAATTACTAAAGATAATCATGTCGTCATCTCTGATTTGAAAGAAGGTGGATACAATGTTCGCGTGCGTGGTATAACAGGTAAAGATACAAGCGCTTGGGTTACATATAATGATGCTATTATTTATTGCCCTGATAGACATTGTATTAATTTTGTGCAATTAGACCGTCCTGGAGTTACTTGCGAGATAGGCGAGGCGAGTGACCCTACTCGTGGCCGTCCTCATATCGAACCAACGTTAGTCGGTGAATATAACGCAGGTCCAATTGATTTTGGTTCTAATGATAAGCGTAGTAGGCATACTGTGCATTGGAAACAGAATGAATTTGACCCACGTATTGGTGGACGTTCACTCCGTACTGTTCCTGAGGGGGCATTAGCTTCTGTTCGTTTAGGTAATTGGGAGGCAGGTGCAAGAGCAGAGGGTATTTTGTTTGATTATTTTGTAGATACTGCCGAGGCTTCTATTTTGTTGTTGCGTTATGCAGTGGTGTTAGAGGCTCCTGGTCATGGTATTACTATGGACCCATACTTTAAGTTAGAAATTTTGGGCGAAGATGGCAAACCTATTGGTGGCCGTTGTGGTGAATTTGACTTTTCTCCAACCAATGAAGATATTAAGTGGAATAGAGGTACTGCGGCTGGTGATGGTGGTACTACAAAGAGTTATGTATGGAAGGATTGGTCTTCTGTTGGCGTCAATCTCGTGCCTTATCATGGACAGACCATACAGTTACACCTAATAACGCAGGACTGTTTAGCTAATATCCATTTTGGTTATGCTTATTTCACATTAGAGTGTTCTCATGCCGAAATTACAACAGAAAGTTGTGGCGATTTGCCTTATATGGAGATGAAAGCGCCTGAAGGATTTAGGTATATTTGGACTCGTGACGATGATCGCGAAAAAGTAGTTAGTACAGACCAAATTCTTCAAGTGCCTATAACTGATACACATACTTATTATTGTAATGCTGAATATATTGATGTGAAAGGTTGTGGTTTCGAACTACATTCTTCGGTATTTAAGCGTGAGCCTGTTGCTGATTTCGATTATACTATTGACCTTACTGAATGTAATTGCGAAAATAAAGTAGTTTTGACCAATCGCAGTTGTGTGTATAATAAGTTTGCCGATTCTGACTCATTGATAAAGACTGATGAACCTTGTGAAAATTTCTATTGGATACTCAATGATGGAGAAGTCGAAGATGCAACTGAGAAATTAACATATATCGCACCGAAAGAAGGTGGTGAATTGAAAGTTACGTTGTTAGCCGATATTGCAGATGGCAAATGTCAGGATGACACAACTTTCATTATCAACGTTCCACCTATTTATAAAGATCCTGATACTCTTTATAACACTTTGTGTAAAGGCGAAACTGTAGTTTTTGCTGGAAAAGTGCTTGGTAGAGACACAGTAGCTACAGAAATATTAAAAAATCAGTATGGTTGCGATAGTGTTACTGTCCTCGACCTTAGTTTCTGGCCTTTGCCTGATGATACGTATATCTACGATACTATATGTGACAATGAAATATACTTCTTCGATGGTAAGAGCATATCAAAATCAGGCGAATATTCTGCATTCTTACAAACTGTCAATGGTTGCGATAGCTCTGTATTTTTGAATTTAGAGGTTGTGCCATCTATGGGAATATCGATACCTAATGATTATGAAGTTGCTTGTGCCGATGACAAAAAGCTCTACTTCGAGTATCAAACCATGGAAGGTAAACCAAAACCAACAAAATATTCAATCCTCTTTGATACTTTAGCCAATCAATATGGTTTTGTCGATCTTCACAATTTAGATTTTGATAGTATAGATTCTGCTATTCCGTTCTCATTGCCAGAGCCGTGTCGCCCTAACCATTATACAGCAACAATTGTAATTCATGATGAATCTTCTGTTTGTGGCGACATATCTATTCCTGTCTCTTTCGATATTTGGTATAGCTCTTCTATCATGCAACCAAAATTCGATAACCTCATTACAATTTTAAGTGCCGATTCTAATGGCGGTTATCATTTCAAAGATGGAGAATATAAATGGTATGTGAATAACGAGTTAGATTCAGCTGTAACATCTCCATTCTATTTCTTGCCTGGGGATGAAACATTTGGAGCCGATTGTTATTATCTCGAACTCACTCGTCTCGATGATGGTGTTGTCATGCGTACGTGTGAAATATGCCCAGGTCGTACACCAATAGTCGATGTTTTCGAAGGAAACGACTTCTTGCCTATCACTCTATTTGATAAGTCCCAACCTATCATCATTGATGGAGTCACTGCAGGCAAAATCAATATTTTCACTCTTACAGGATTATTGCTACATTCGGTTGAAATCGAATCTGACTATACCGAGATTCTCGCACCTTACGACTCTGGTATTTATCTTTTGCAAATTCAAACCGAAAAATTCTCTGGAGTTTACAAAATTAAAGTTAAATAACAATAACCTCAAAAACCGAAGAGACAATGGTATATAACAGTCGCTAATACTATGAAAAAAAATCTATTTTATTTAGTCGCGGGTTGCATAATTTCCCTTTTCTGCATCTCTTGCGAAAAAGTAGAAGTTGACAAATGCTGGGAAGTTGACGCAACATCTCATTTATTGATCCATGGTGAAGAATTAACTTCGATGAGCTCATTTATATATTTGTGGTGTAAAGAGAGTGAAATCGATGCCGAAATGGAAACTATTCGTTTAGAGCAACTTGAAGAGTCTGAAAAAGCCTCTGGTATGTCGTTCGAAGAAAATGGTTTCCGCATAGTTTTCGATTATACTTACAAAGAATCTATCGAAACAACCGAAGAAAGTTGTGTAGAACTTAATGGTTATTAAGCTTTTTATTTATTAATTTTCTAAAATATTTTTGTCATGAAAAAATTGCTTTTATCTTTAATCGCTTTTGCATCTATTTTTGCATTTACATCTTGCGAAAAAACTCCAGCTGATCCATTTCAAGAAGAATTAGCTACCTGGGAAGGCGTTCCTGCCAATAGTTATGTTTATACTGCAACTCGTCAACAAGATAAAATTGGTACTAAATTCACTATTCAATTGATGTCAAACGAACTTTCTTATGAAAATAGAATATGGAAAGGCGATGGCGATTTTGTAACTCTTACATTCTATGCTACTATCCTTAGCGATGGTTTCCCTGAAAACAAAAGATATGATTTTGTGCCATATGACCAAGTTTCTGCCGATCAAAACCAATGTTTAGTTGGTGGAGATATTCAAACTGGTGCTCCATTAGGCACTTTTGCTTACGATGTCGATGAAGCTACACAAACTGCTGCAGGACTTTTGTGTACTGATGGTTATATCTTGTGTTCTGGCAATACCGATAATGCAAAAATTATCGCTGTATTAACCTTCTTGACTCCTAACCAAGAAACAGTTCAACGCGAATATATCGTGTCTGAAAAAATGGAGATTATTGCCAAATAACAATACACACTCACAGTGTGTATTCCTCTCTCAAAAATCCAAAGTTTAAATATAGGATAGAGATAACTGCTCCATAGGTGCACCTTACCCTAAAAATACACACTCACAATGTGTATTCACAAAAAAACAATAACGAAAAGAGATGCAATTTTGCATCTCTTTTCTCTTATTCATGCCATAGAATCCTCCTCTAACTTCTATAGTATCTATTACTCCTCCCAATCCCTTTTTTTGTGTTAAATTGATACTTTTAAAAGTTTTTTGTGTTTTTTTATAAAAAAAAACGTAAAAAGTTTGTTATATAAAAAAAAATATGTACCTTTGCCCCGCTAATTAGTTAGAATATATTTTCAATTAACTTTATCTATAAATCCTAAAAATTAATTACTATGAAAAGAATTACATCTTTCTTTGCAGTGTTGTTAATTGCAATGACTGCATTTGCTACTGGTATAACTGGTGGTGATGGTGTGAAGTTTTATCTTGATTTAAAAAATGTTACTTCGGCAGCGGGGACTGGTACATCAGCAGGATATTATCCTGCACCTTACTATTTTGCTAATGGAGAGACAACTTCAGAGACTTTTAATTTAGAGCACAAAGAAGATCGGTATTATGAAATTTCTGTTCCAGAAGGTACTTGGACTGGGTTTTATATAAAACTTAGTATGTATAGTATTGAGCTTACTCTTGATGGTGAAAACAATTGTTTTACTCCGAAAAGTAAAACTCCTAATAAAATGGAAGCTACAGCAGGTGGTAAATCTCCTATCTTTGGTAGTATGATGTGGTGGGACAATGCAGGTGGTACTTGGTCAACTGTTGTCCCTGCAGGAGGCGAAGAAGAACCAGAAGAACCAACAGGAACTGTTATCACTGGTGGAACAAAACTCTATTTGGATATATATTATATGGGTGCTCTCAAAAAAAAACCTATAACAACTACATTTAGTGATGGTACAAATGAAGTGTCACTTAATGAAGTAGATACCATTAATAAAACTAAATGTATTTATTCAGTTACAGTTCCTGAAGGTAATTGGACATCGCTTACTTATACAATAGGCACTTATACTCTTAATTTGGAAGAATATGATGGTGCTAAAACTTATTTTAAAGTTTTTGATAAATTTAATGTTTCTAAAGTAGGTAATGATGGAGATGGTGTGTGGTTGGCTTGCGATGGAGATAATCTTCCAACTCTTCCTTCTGGTACAAATATTGCTAATAAAAAAGTATTGTATTTTGCACCAAATGCAAGCCTTGCTGAATCTTGTGATGCATATAGAGTTGTATTTTTTGATGCTTCTGCAATGTGTAAGACTTCGGCGTTGTCAAAATTGTCTGATGGTAAATATTTTTTCACTAACAATTTAGGATTGTCAGCAGTATCTTTTTCTATTATAGCTTATAAGGAAGGCAAATGTGTTGCTCGTTTCGATAATGTTACATGGGATGGCGCAGGTACTTTATTTGTAGTAAATGAAGATGCTACAGCTGGAACATGGGATGCTACATACGTAGAACCAGAACGTATTATAAACACAGAATGGAGTATTAAATCTTCAGAAGAGGGTTCAGAAGAGGGCTTCTCAAGCGTACAAGTTACATTCTCTGGTATTGACCCTAATGGTCGCTTGTTGGGTGGCGATGCAACAGGTATAAATTTGGTAGCTAACTTTGCTAAAGTAGCATCGTTCTTTAAGGTAGATGAAACTGGTAAAGAAGTAGCAGTAGCTACACTTACTAATAAGAATAATGGTTTTTTGACCTCAACTAAGATTTCGGATTTTACTTATGAACTTTCTCTTGTGCCAGATGCTTATGAACTTGTCGATGGTAAATATATGAGAGAAGGACATTATCGTATAAAGATTCAAAAATCGTATGTCCAAATTGAGCCAAAACCATTGAATGCCCTTACTGCTTCAGCAGATTTCGTGTTTGATTTTACAATTGATAATGATTATGTATTCCCTACTGTAACTGAGTTAGATTATTATGTAGTAGATATCGAATCAGGAGATGAACTAGAATCAAGTGTAGTGTCAGAAATTAGTAATGTTGCTATTGCTTTTGATGATGTAGTAACTCTTGTTTCTGAACGTCCTGAAACACCAACTCAAGAAACATGGCCTTATATTCACTATAAAGGTACTTCTTATCTTTTGAATTGCGAAGTGGTTGACGATTATTATCTTGAATTTACTATTGCCGAAGAAAGCATAGAAAAATTCACAGAAGCGGGATTATATACAATTACAATTCCTGAAGGTTTTATATATTTTGGTGCACCAGCAGAAAAAATTATTAATACAGAAATTTCTTTCGGATTGACTATTGGTACTGCTATGCCTGCAAATGGTGTTATTTATTTTGATCCTGCAGGTAAATTGGCTGGAGATATTGAAGTGAAATTTGTAGCTGGTAATGGTACTACTAAAAATGCAAATGTTACACAAATTAGCGGATTATATAAAATAGTGATGCCTACAGGAAACGAATGGGTAAGTTTCTCTGTTGATGGTCTTGGGGATGATCCAAACACTCCTGAAAGTAATTTTGTAACACTTTATTATGTATCTGATTTGTTCTATAATGGCGAATATAATTTGTTCACATTGAACGCAGATGCTCCAAATCAAGCAACAGCTGAAAATGGAGTATGGAGTAATCACGTTGTTCAACCTATCCAAGGTGGTACTCATTTCTATTTCAGTATTGCATCAGCTCCTTATTTTGCTGAAAGTCCACAATTTAGTTGGAAAACTACATTTGTTGATGCAGATGACAATACAGAAGTAGTTGAAATGAATAGTATTGATAATGGAATTTTTGAAATAGTTGCTCCTGAAGGTACTTGGTCTATGT
>JAZQRP010000224.1:0-15023 GCA_045629685.1 Candidatus Aphodosoma sp.
ATATTCATATTCGAATTCGATGCCAGGGATTGGTTCGCCATCGAGGTAGTGGCGATAGTATTCTTGTGCATAGCTTTGTGATTGACGAGTATTACGTTCGTTGTAGTAGCGTTCAACCATAGAAACATATTCAGTTTTAGCGCGTTCGAATTCAGCGTTAGTGAAGCCATAGCGTTTGATTTTCTCTACTTGAGTGAACATGTCAGCCATAGCAGCTTTTTCTTTGCCATCTTTAGGGATAACGATGAATTCGAAAGCATCAGTTTCGCCCATTTGGTTGCCGTAGCCACCCATAGCTTGGATGAAGTTGGCGTTAGGGTTCATAGTGATTTCTTCGATACGGAAAGAGATCATTTGGCGGATGAGGGCGTTGATAGTAGAGAGGAGGTAGCCTTGGTCAGTAGCGCGAAGTTCGCGAGGCATAGCATTGTGTTTGAACTCGATAGCGAGTTGAGTGAATTGAGCCTCTTTGTCGGTATAGATAGCTACATGAGGCGCATCATTTGTAGGGAGGCTATAGCGTGGACGTTCGCCACGGTTAGAGCGAGCTGGGATTTTAGAGAAGAGGTCAACAATTTTTTTCTCCATTTTGTCAACGTCGATATCACCTACAACAACGATACATTGGAGGTCTGGACCATACCAGAGTTCGTAGTAGTCGCGAAGGGCTTGATATGTGAAGTTGTTGATAACTGCTGTGTCGCCAATTACGTCGCGTTTAGCGTATTGTGAGCCTGGGTATTTGAGTTTGTTACCTTCGCGCCACATACGACGTTGAGCTGTGTTGCCAGTACGCCATTCTTCGCGGATAACGCCACGTTCGTTGTCGATTTCTTCGCCGTTGAGAGAGATAGCGCAAGACCAGTCGTGAAGAACGAGAAGTGCGCTGTCGAGGATCTCTTCGCGTGTAGGCACGTTAGAGAGGCGATATACAGTTTCGTCGAGTGAAGTGTAGGCATTGATGTTGCTACCGAAACCTACACCTACAGATTCGAAATAGTTGATGAGGAGTTTGCCAGGGAAGTGCTCAGTGCCGTTGAACGCCATGTGTTCGAGGAAGTGAGCGAGACCGTTTTGGTGGTCTTCTTCGAGGATAGCACCTACAGCTTGTGCGATGTGGAATTCGCAACGTTCTTTAGGTTGGTTGTTGTAACGAATGAAATAAGTAAGACCATTGTCGAGATGACCAATGCGGACATTGGTATCAACTGGTAGAGGTTGTGGCATTTGAGCCATCACGTTAATGCAAAATGCACAATTTACGATGCATAATGCTAATAGAATTAATTTTTTCATATTTTAGATATTTAGTAATTTAGTAGCGAGTAGCAAGATATTTTTTGACCTTTAGGTATGGTTGTATCCCTACTTTGCTATATAGTTAAATTCACACTGCAAAGTAACAGAAAATTTTTTAATTATACAAATGTTTTTATCGTTTTTCGATAAAAAAGTGTTTTTTAATATTATTTAATTGTATAGGTTGTAATTTTTATGTAACTTTGCACATTATATCTGTGTTATAAGGATAGGTTTTGAAGAGGGGAATACACAATGAGAGTGTGTGTTGGAGAGGGTAGGGTGAGGGTATGGAGCAGTTACCTCTATCCTATATTTAAATTTTGGAATTTTTTGGATTGAATACACACTGAGAGTGTGTATTTGGGAGTGAAAAAAATTGTGTTATGAAATATACATTTGACAGAGTAGTTCGTTTGGTCATAGCATTGGTTATGATTGTTGGTTTGGCACTGCTTGTGAATAGGTTGAGCGGTGTGTTGTTACCATTTTTGATTGGTTGGTTGTTGGCTTATCTGATTCATCCACTTGTGAAGTTTGTGCAATACAAAATGAAGGTGGGAAATCGTGGTGTGTCGATTGCGGTAGCGCTATTGTTTATTGCGATTGTGATTGCAGGATTGGGAGTGGCAGTGGTGCCGGCGATATCTGCTGAAATTATGTCAATGCACAATGCGCAATTCGCGATTCACAATTTTAAGTTTGGTTCTGAGGCTGTGGCTTGGTTGTCGGGGGTGATGGAGAGTGTGGATGTTGAGAAATGGTTGAATCCTGAGACAGTGAAGGGGGCGTTGGAGAGTTTGTTGCCGAGTGTGAAGGGTTTGGTATCGGGTACTTGGGAGGCGATTGCGAGCGTGTTTGTGGTTTTTGTAGTATTCTTGTATGTGGTGTTTATTTTGATTGATTTTGAGAAGATTAATCGTGGCGCACGTGAAATGATTCCGCCAAAATATAGGGAATTGGTAGAGGGAATATTTGAGGATTTGGAGAGTGGTATGAACCGTTATTTTCGTGGACAGAGTTTGGTGGCGTTTATTGTAGGTGTGATGTTTGCTATTGGTTTTAAGATAGTTGGATTGCCGATGGCTATTACCGTGGGGTTATTTATTGGGGTGTTGAATTTGGTGCCATATTTGCAGACGGTGGGTGTGGTACCTGTAGTGTTGTTGTGTTTGGTGAAGAGTGCCGAGACAGGGGAGAGTTTTTGGTGGGTATTGTTAGGATGCTTTATCGTATTTATTGTAGTGCAGGGAATTCAGGATTTGTTTCTCGTACCGAAGATTATGGGTAAGGCGATGGGGTTGAATCCTGCAGTGATATTGCTTTCGCTTTCTATTTGGGGGTCGCTGTTGGGTATTGTGGGTATGATTATTGCATTGCCTGTGACTACGTTGTTGATTTCGTATTATAAGAGATTTGTTATTAATGAGGAATTAGGAATGAGGAATTAGGGGTGTTTTTTATACTTTTGCCCTTTCAGGGCGAATGTTTTGTGAGGTTGATTATTTTCCCAAGGCGTTGCCATTGGGTTATGTACTGTTGGGCTTTCAGCCCATGTGGATTGTGTGGGGTTGATTATTTGCCCAAGGCGTTGCCGTTGGGTTATGTACTATTGGGCTTTCAGCCTGTATGGGTTTTGTGAGGTTGATTATTTTCCCAAGGCGTTGCCATTAGGTTATGTACTGTTGGGCTTTTAGCCTGTGTGGATTGTGTGGGTTGATTATTTGCCCAAGGCGTTGCCGTTGGGTTATGTACTATTGGGCTTTCAGCCTGTGTGGATTATGTGGGGTTGATTATTTGCCCAAGGCGTTGCCGTTGGGTTATGTACTATTGGGCTTTCAGCCTGTGTGGATTGTGTGTGGTTGATTATTTGCCCAAGGTGATACCGTTGGGTTATGTACTATTGGGCTTTTAGCCTGTATGGGTTGTGTATCTAAGTTAAAAATAGGCTGAAAGCCTATTCATACGAATGTATGTTTATAGCCCAATGGCAACGCCTTGGGAGGATGGAGATATGATTTTATTACGCCCTGAAAGGGCAAAAGTTAAATAATTATGCCACAATCGTTATCAAAAGTATATTTACATTTAGTATTTCATATTAAAACAGTTAGTCCTCAAATACGCGCAAACGATTTAGAACGTGTGCATGCCTATATTGGTCAATTAGTAAATAAAACAGGATGTGTGAATATTTGGGTTGGAGGTGTTGAAGATCACGTGCATATACTTTGTTTATTATCACGTAATGAAACAATTTCACATTTAGTGGAGGAGGTTAAGCGTAATAGTAGTAGGTGGATAAAAACGGTAGATGAACAATATTATAAAAATTTTGCGTGGCAAGGTGGATATGGGTGTTTTTCTGTGAGTCAGTCGGTGGTAGATAAAACACTTGCCTATATCAAAAATCAAGCTCAGCATCACCAAAAACAGTCGTTTGAGCTTGAATATAAATCATTTTTAGCTCTTTATGAGGTTGATTATGATGAGGAGTTTTTGTTTAGGGATTGAATGCCTTTTATACTATTGGGCTTTCAGCCTGTGTGGGTTGTGTATCTAAGTTAAAAATAGGCTGAAAGCCTATTGATACGAATGTATGTTTATAGCCCAATGGTAACGCCTTGGGAGGATGGAAATATGATTTTATTATGCCCTGAAAGGGCAAAAGTTGAATGGTTATAATTAGTTGTATTCTTTAGAATTGTAAATTTATATGAAAAGATTTTTTGTTTTTGTGGTATTTTGTGGGTTGTGCATTGTGATAGGGGCAGTGCCTGCGAAGCCGGTAGTTAAAGATAGTGTTTTGTCGGACGGAAGTGTGGTGCAGATGGTGTTGAGAGGAGATGAGTATGGACACTATTATGAACAGATTACAGATAGCAGATTACATATAGCAGATAGCAGATTTCAGATTATAGATAGTAGGCAACAGATAGCAGAGAGGCGGGAGCGTGCATTGGCTAAGCGAAGGATCTCGGATGCTCGAGCTGAGCGTTCCAACATGTTGAGACGTGCTCCGCATCAAGCAGAGAGAGGGTTGGTGATTTTGGTGGAGTTTAGTGATGTGAGTTTTGTGAAATCGAAAGAGAATTTCGATGACCTTTTGAACAAAGAGGGTTACGACGATAATGGTGCTACGGGTTCGGCTCGTGACTATTTTAGAGATGCATCGAATGGACAATATATACCTCAGTTTGATGTGTATGGGCCATATAGGTTGCCAAGGGAGATGAGTTATTATGGCGAGAATGATTCTCAGAATTTAGATATGCACCCCGATCAAATGGTGGTGGATGCGGTGGCGATGATGGACTCGATAGAGGATGTAAATTTTGCTGATTATGATACTGATAATGATGGGCGTATAGATAACATATTTATATATTATGCAGGTTATGGCGAGAATGAAGGTGCACCTGCAAATACTATTTGGCCTCATGCGTGGGAGGTGTTGCCTGAGTTTGTGACAGGACAATTGGTATATGACGGTAAGAGAATAGGAGGCTATGCTTGCGCTTCGGAATTGCAATGGTCTCAAGGTGATGTTATGTGTGGTATAGGTACATTTTGTCATGAATTTGGTCATGTGTTAGGGTTGCCTGATTTTTATGTGACAGATTATGCTGTATCGCATAAGACGCTTGGTTGTTGGAGTATAATGGATTATGGTTCGTATCTCAATGATGGCAATACGCCTCCGACATATTCGGCTCACGAGCGATTCTACTTAGGTTGGCTTACGCCTGAAATATTGAACGAGACTGGTGATTATGAGCTCGAAGAGTTGCAAAAAAGCAATAAGGCATATATTATTACCGAGACAGGTGAACATAATTTGGATGGAGGTAATCCTAATTCAACGATATATTATTTGTTGGAAAACAGACAGCAAACAGGGTGGGATGCATATTTGCCAGGACATGGGTTGATGATTACGAAAACGATGTATGATGAAGAGACTTGGTACAATAATGTAGTTAATAACAACAAATATATGCAGGGGTATGATATTATAGAGGCTGATGGTAAAGCTCCGTATAACGATTATGGCAAACCAGGTGATTTGTTTCCTGGTTCAGCGAATGTTACAAGTTATGCGCCATACGACCATTATAAGGTAACAGAGATTGCAGAGATGGATAGTGTGATTAGTTTTTCGTTTGTGGCAGAAGCTAATGTGTCGGTGGATGATGTGGATGGTGTTGAGGATGTGGTGATGATTAAGCGTGATGGCATTTGCGAATTAGTGGGTGTTTGGTCTGGGGCAGTGGTACGTTGTATAGATGCAGTAGGGCGTCAGTTGTGGAGTAGAGTGGCGGATGATGTGGTGTTTGAATTTACTGAGCCACAAGGTTTTTATATCTTGCAAGTGACTGATGGAGAGGAAGTGTGTGTTGTGAAAGGAATGAGGAATTAGAATTAGAAATGAGGAATGAGGAGTGAGGAATGAGAAATAATTATGAATCATGGAATTAAATAAGAAAGATTTTTTGCGTGTCTATCGTGACTTTATGAGTGTAGAGGGACGACGGATAGATGCGAAATATTTGGTGAGATTGAAAGAGGATATTCGTAGGTTCACTACGGAGCATAATGTGTCGCTCGATGCATTGGCTAAGTCGATGCGTGCGGCTATGATTGCTCATCGTGAGATTTCGCTTGGACACCATTCGATTGAGGCAATATTGCTTTATACGCTGATTTATAAGACTGAAACACCACTCTCGTATGTTGAGGAACGTTATGGCGAGACGACTGCCGAATTGGTAGAGGGATTGATGAAAGTGTATGACCTTTATTATCGTCAACAGTCAACGGTCAACGGTCAACAGTCGGGAAGTAGCGTGGTGCGTAGCGATAATTTTCGTAAATTGTTGATTTCGTTGGCTCAGGATGTGCGCGTTATCATGATTATGATAGTTGAGCGATTGGATACGATGCGACATCTTCAAGAGTATGATGAAGATGAACAGCAAGAGATTGCTCGTGAAGTGTCGTACCTTTATGCCCCTTTGGCTCACCGTATGGGTTTGTATGGTATTAAGACTGAGTTGGAGGATTTATCGCTCAAATATACCTCGCGTGAGGTGTATAAAGAGATTGCTACAAAACTCAATGAAACTAAACGTAGTCGTGACGCCTATATCAAGAAATTTATTGAGCCAGTTAAAGCTCGATTAGAGGCAGAGGGATTGAAATTCTCGATTAAGGGCAGAACTAAAAGTATTCATTCGATATGGAATAAGATACGTAAGCAGCAGGTACCATTCGAAAAGGTGTATGACCTGTTTGCTATTCGTATTATAATAGATTGTCCTGTAGAGAGGGAGAAAGCGGCATGTTGGCAAGCATTCTCGGTCGTAACGGATATGTACACAGCTAACACTAAGCGTTTGCGCGATTGGATATCGGTACCAAAAAGTAATGGCTATGAGTCGTTGCACGTTACAGTGATGGGTCCTGAAGGTAAGTGGGTAGAGGTGCAGATTCGCACCGAGCGTATGGATGAGGTGGCAGAGAAAGGTGTGGCGGCGCACTGGAAGTATAAAGGAGGTAAGAGTGACTCGGCTCAGATGGACGAGTGGCTCAAAAACCTTCGTGATTTGTTAGAGCAAGGTGGTGGCGAGGATGAAGATGGAGCAGAGGTGATGAACGAGTTTAAAATGCAACTTTACGATGATGATGTCTTTGTATTCACACCCAAAGGCGATTTGCATCAGTTGCATCGTGGCTCTACGGTTTTGGACTTTGCTTTTGGCATTCATACCAAGATCGGTTCGCAATGTATGGGAGCTATTGTGAATGGTAAGCATGTGAGCTTCAAATATGAATTGCAGAATGGCGACCAAGTGGAGGTTATCACTTCGCCAACGCAGACACCGCGTGCCGATTGGCTCAATTGGGCTAAAACATCGAAGGCTCGTTCGCGAATCAAGCAAGCATTGAAAGAGGCAGAACATAAAGAGGCAGAGAATGGGCGAGAGACATTGTTGCGAAGATTGAAGAATTGGAAATTAGAGTTTGACGATTCATTGATAGGACGTGCATATAAA
Organism: Candidatus Aphodosoma sp.; assembly: GCA_045629685.1. Taxonomy (GTDB): domain Bacteria; phylum Bacteroidota; class Bacteroidia; order Bacteroidales; family Paludibacteraceae; genus Aphodosoma. The sequence continues at coordinate 7,356 of JAZQRP010000224.1, forward strand.
AAGTTGGGATATAAGACCTTCTCAGACTTTTATGTGGCTATCAATCAAGAGAAGGTTAATCTATTGCAATTACGCGATTGGTTGGTAGATGGTTTTGAGGCTCAGGAGCAGCAACAGATGACTCCTCGTTCGGCTGAAGGGTTCGAACAAGAGACCGAATTGCAACGCATTACAGCCAAAGATGATGCCCTTGTGATAGACCGCAATCTAAAGAATGTCGATTACACATTGGCTCGTTGTTGTAATCCTATTTATGGTGACGAAATATTTGGATTTGTGTCGGTCAATGGTGGTATTAAAATCCATAAAAAAGATTGTCCGAATGCGCCACAATTGATATCGCGTTTTGGTTATCGTATCGTGAACGCACGTTGGGCTGGTGGCTCTACAGGTGGAGAATATACAACTACTATCCGCATTATTGGTCGCGACGATATTGGCATTGTGACTAACATCACATCCGTCATCAGTAAAGAGCAAGGTATCAATATGCGTTCTATATCAGTTGATTCCAATGCAGGATTGTTTGAGGGAACTATTACGTTAGTGGTGCATCAAGCATCGCAATTAGAGGCTTTATTTAAAAAATTACGCACTATTAAAGGTGTTAAACAGATATTCCGAGTATGACAGCACATATTATTAACATAGGCGATGAATTGCTCATAGGTCAGGTGGTCAACACCAACGCATCGTGGATGGCAGAAGAGCTCAATAAGCGTAATATTAAGGTTACTAATATTAGTGTCATCTCCGATGGGGCTGACGATATACGTACACAACTTGACAGATCTCTTGCTGAGGCAGATGTAGTACTTATTACGGGTGGATTAGGGCCTACGAAAGATGATATCACTAAAACTGTATTGTGCGAATACTTTGGGGATACCCTCGTGCGCCATCAGCCAACCTATGACCAAGTACAACGATTTTTCGAGCGTCGAGGATTGCCTTTTACTGAAATCAATCAGGCGCAAGCTCTCGTACCAAGCAAATGTAAGGTGATATTAAACGAGGTAGGTACTGCACCTTGTATGGTTTTTACAATGCACAATGCACAACCAGAGGTCTTGAGCCTTGGCGAAAAATGCATAGTTCACAATTCTGAAAAAATCGTTGTCAGTATGCCAGGTGTGCCATTCGAAATGAAGTGGTTGATGCAGAACAGCGTATTACCTATGTTGGAAGAGCAATTAGGAGCAGAGGCTATAGTGCATAAGACCATTTTAACATTTGGAATTGGCGAATCATTCTTGGCTGATAAAATTGCCGATTGGGAAGACGCCTTGCCTCCATACATCAAGTTGGCATACCTCCCAGAGGCAGGCAAAGTGCGTTTGCGCCTATCTGCGTATGCTTCAAAGATTACAGATAACAGATTACAGATAACAGATAAATATTTGTTGAAAAATTTGTTAGAGCAAGAGGTGGCAGAGCAAATCAAGAAGTTGGAAGAGATTGTCGGTGAAAATATATATGGTTATGACGACGAGACTATCTCATCTGCTATTGGCAAGAGGTTGAAACAAGGGGAGGTTATGTTGGCAACATCAGAAAGTTGCACTGGTGGTTTGATTGGCAATCTCATAACCGAAACACCAGGTTCGTCGGCATATTACAAAGGTGGCATCATTGCCTATTCCAACGAATTGAAAGAACGCCTACTCGGTGTGCGTCACGAAACATTAGAACAATATGGTGCCGTGTCGGAAGAGACGGCTGTTGAAATGGCGCGTGGATGTTTGGCTGCTACGGGAGCCGACTATGCTATTGCCACCACAGGTATTTCGGGCCCTACAGGTGGCACCGACGAAAAACCTCGTGGGTTAGTATATATAGCCATTGCCTCGCGCAACGAAGTGGTTTGCAATCGCTATGTTTTCACCACCACACGCCAACAGCACCAACAACGCACAGCCAATCAAGCCCTATTTGATTTATATAAATTATTAAATAGTAATGGGTAACGAGTAGCAAGTAACGAGATTTTTAAAAGATATAAAATAGTATAAGTATATATTTCTTGTTACTTGTTACTAGTTATTAAATATCTAAATTATGCTTTCAAAAATTTTCTCTCCGTACGTGATTACGGTATTGATGCTCGTATTGAGCAACTGTTTTATGACCTACGCATGGTATGGTCATTTGAAAAATATGAGTTCTAAAGCATGGTATATTGCTGCTTTTGTAAGTTGGGGTATCGCATTGTGCGAATATCTCATTATGGTGCCAGCCAACCGTATCGGTATCACAGTATATACATTGCCTCAACTGAAAATCATCCAAGAGGTCATCTCGCTTAGCGTATTCATTCCATTTGCAATGATATTCATGGGACAACCATTCAAATGGGACTTCGTGTGGGCTGGGTTATGTTTGCTCGGTGCAGTATATTTTATGTTCCGCGGATAGTTGTTTAATGTACAATGCACAATTCACAATGCACAATTCACAATTATTCGCCTAACGGCTCATGACCTTCGGTTCACAATGCATAATTAACAATTAACAATTCTTAATTTTCAACTTTCAACTCTCAACTATCAATTTTCAACTTTCAAATATGTCTCTACTCCTTACTCCCTACTCCTTACTTCCTATCCAAAGAATTGACTCTTTAGCTTCATCTTGGTGGTTTGGAGGTTTGGTGTTGATTATATTAATGTTGCTTGCATTGTCAGTCTCAGCTCATCGTAAGCAATACACGCTTTATGTGCGAAATTTGCTCAACAAGCAAGGGCGTGTGATGAATTACGATCAAGAATCGACATCGGTGTGGGCTGATGTATTGTTGTGGTTTGTTATAGTGTCTATTTATACACTATTGCTGATGACTTATAGTGCACATATTAATTTCTTTATTCTATTCGCTGTTGTTGCTTCTTATTTTGGTTTTAAGTGGGTGTTGATACGATTTGTGGGTTATGTTTTTGGATTGAAAGATGTGGTGCGAGCATTTTCGACTGATTATTTTGTTATTGTTGCAGTATTAGGTTTGTTATTATTGCCTATTGTATGTGGCATGATTTATATGCCAACTGTGCCCGATTTTCTATGGTATGGAGTGCTGGCAATTATGAACCTTTTGGTGCTTATAACACTATTTATAAAACTATTACAAATTTTTTATACAGGAATTAGTTCATTATTCTATATTTTTTTGTATCTTTGCACCTCGGAAATTTTGCCCCTTTTTGTGGCTGTGAAAATAGCTCAAATGTGGTGATTATTGTTTAATTTCAAAAACTTATCAAATTGAAGGTCAAGAAGATACTCGTTTCGCAACCGAAACCAGAAACTGGCAAATCTCCATACATGGATTTGGAGGAAAAATACAACGTAAAAGTAAATTTTCGTCCATTTATTAAGGTTGACCCTATCTGTTCAAGGGAATTTCGTGCTCAAAAAGTGAATATTGCTGATCATTCTGCAATAATTTTTACCTCTATCGTGGGTATAAAACACTTTTTCCGTTTGGCAGAAGAGACACGTGTAAAGATTAATGACGATTGGCGTTATTTCTGTATTTCGCCATCTGTGGCAAACTACTTGCAAAAGTATATCAACTATCGTAAACGTAAAGTGTTCTATCCAGAATCAGGTCGTTTGGCTGATATGTTTACTCTTGTTGATAAACATGCTGATGAGAAATATTTGGTTGTATTGCCTGATAATAACAACGACGAGATGATTGCTATGCTTGAGCAACATAAGGTAAATCATAGCATTGGTCTTATGTATCGCACAGTGAGCAACGATTTCACTCCAGAGGAAGAGTTTAATTATGATATGTTGTTGTTTTTCTCTCCTCAGGGTATTGCTGCTTTGAAGAAAAACTTCCCTGAGTTTGAACAAGGCGAGATTGTGATTGGTTGTCTTGGTGCAACTACTGCGCAAGCGGCTAAAGAAGCCAATCTTCGTGTTGATATTGAAGTCCCATCGCCTAAATATACATCTATGACAGTGGCGGTCGATGACTTCATCAAAGAAAATCACAAACGTAGATAAAATTTGTTTCTAAAATAAAAGAAAGACAGAATAACATAATAACACAACTAACATATATTTTTGTTTTTATGTTTTTCTGTCTTTTTTCTTTATGGAAAATTCAAAACTGACATTCAATAAATCACAGCACCTTTGTGGCGAGACCACAATATCGCAATTGTTCCGTGAAGGTAAAGCCTTCTTGGTTTTTCCGTTGCGTGTGGTTTATCGAGTAATGCCACGCGAAGATGTCGACAAGCGACCATCAGTGCGAGTATTGACTTCTGTGCCTAAGAAGCAATTCAAACATGCCGTTGACCGTAATCGCTTTAAACGTCTAATTCGTGAATCTTATCGTCTTCAACAACAAGAACTTAATGAGGTGTTAGAGTCTAAAGGTTTAGTGATGGATGTTGCTTTTACTGCTGTGCATAATCAGTTGCCTGAATTTGATTTTTTGAAATCAAGAATGGCAAAGATATTATCTAAATTAGTAGAAATGCAATATATTGCGTCTTCTGCGGATGAGAAATGAAACGAATATTCGAATACATATTACTGATACCGATATATTTTTATCGTGCATGTATATCGCCGATGTTTCCACCGACGTGTAGGTTTACGCCTACATGTTCGCAATATGCAATTGAGGCAATCAAAAAATATGGTCCTTTTAAAGGACTTTGGCTTGCCATCAAACGTATCTCTCGTTGTCATCCATGGGGTGGCAGTGGTTACGATCCAGTACCTTAATGGGTTATAGATAAAAAGTAATAAGTATTACATAAAAAATAAAAGGCTGATTAACGATTGGGTTAGTCAGCCTTTTTGTTGATATGTATAAGTGTATCTAAGCTTTGATTGTTTCTTCGAACCAAGATTTGAGGAGTTCGAATTGTTGCTCACGTGTCATGTCGGAATTGTCGAGGAGGCGAGCATCATCGGCTTGGCGGAGTGGAGATTCGGCGCGGTGGGTGTCGCGATAGTCGCGTTCTTGTACATTTGCTAATACATCGGCGTATGGTTGTTCTTCGCCTTTGGCTTTGAGTTCGTCGTAGCGGCGTTGTGCACGTACTTCGGCAGTTGCGGTTACAAATACTTTGAGCTCGGCATTAGGGAATACCACAGTGGCAATGTCGCGGCCATCCATTACTACACCTCCCTCTTTGCCCATTTCTTGTTGAAGGGCTACTAATGCACGACGCACAAAACCGATAGCAGATACTCGGCTTGCGCCATTGGCAACTTCGAGGGTACGGATGCGAGACTCTACATCTATGCCATTCAACACAGTATGTTGCACGCCGTCAACTGTGATAAAAGATATTTTGATGTTGCTTAATGCTTCATTTAAGCCGATTTCATCGATATTTTCGGCATCTATGAGGTTGTGGTCGATTGCGTAAAGAGCTACTGCACGATACATTGCGCCTGTATCAACGTATGTATAGCCTGCATATTTTGCAAGTGCTTTTGCCATAGTGCTTTTGCCGCAAGAAGAAAAGCCGTCGATTGCTACTACTATTTTTTTCATAATATATAAGAAGACATAAAAACAGAAATAACATAAATAAAAAATATTTTTATTAAATTATGTTTTTATGTTATTCTGTCTTTGTTTTAGTGGGTGTTTTTATTTTATTCCAAAATCGGTTAAGTTAGTTGAGAATGTTATGTTATATCCAAGACTGCCTGTTTGATAAGGCACGATTGAGAATCCTACATTGAATTTATAGGCTTTGAAGCCTGCACCGAGCGCAAAACCAGCGATTGAGCGTTTGTCTTTTATTGCCATCTCTTTTTGGCGGCGGTGGTTGTATGACGCTACGATGTAGAAGTTTTTGTGAGGAAGTATTTCTACTGCCCATATTGTGTGTCGGAAGAACATATCGGCAGCGATTGCAGCTTTGGTTTTTCCATTCATTTTGTCAGGAACTCCATTGCCTAAACCATAACTGAGATCCCATGTCTGCATATTATGGAGGGTGAGATGAAAGCGTAATGGTGCTTTAGGTAGTTTCTGCGATACAGCAATTTGTAAGTCAATAGGCAATAACTCTTGTTTTTTGCTTGGGTCAATGCTATTATAGCCGTTGAATTGGAAACCGACATTGCGAAGGACAAGGCCTGCAGAGAAGAGAGCTTTCTCGTTGTGATATGAGAAGCCTAAGTCGAAACCGAGACCCGATGAGAAATAACGTTCGTAGAACGAAAATATCGGTTTCATCGTGATACCCATAGTCCATCTAGGCGATAACCAGCGGCAATACATGGCTGTAATCGCCATATCTTTGGCTGTAAATGTGCCAAGTTCTTGGTTGAATTCGTTAGTTTCGATGAAAGTGCCATAATCGATGTAATGCACACCGAATGCCATGAAGTCTTTGTCACTGAAATTACGACCATAGATAGCTGAACCGATATTTACATCGTTGAATAGATTGGTGTAATTTAAACCGAGAAAATTGTGAGTTTTTTCAGAAAGTAGTGCAGGGTTGGCAAATGCAAAATTTAGGTCATCATCGTACAATGTAATGTTTGTACCACCAAATGCGGCTTGGCGTGCGCCTGTAGGTAGATTCAGGAATTGGAAAATTCCTGAGCCAGCTTGCGCATTGATTGATGTGGCAATCAATAAGATAGTGAATATGTGTAATAATTTTTTTGTCATGATGACTATATAACGAAAAAAATGCTTTTATATTGTGATAATGTCATTCATTGGAAAGTCGAAGGGTTCGGTTGGTACTTCGGGTACGATTTGGAATTTGAAACATACCCCAAGACGGTAGGCATTAGGATGTTTTACGAGGAAACGGTCGTAATAACCTTTGCCTCTGCCTAAACGATTTTTGTTGTTGTCGAAAGCAACACCTGGAACTACTACTAAATCTATGGATCCTTCGTATGGTTCTGCGACTGGCTCGAGAATATCGAAATCGCCTACAACCCATTGGGTTTCAGTAGTTATTTCGACAGGTATTATATCATCGCCTTTTACGGTAGGGAGTATTACGCGTTTGCCATTGGCAAGTGCACGTTCGAAAAGTGGGCGCACATCAACCTCATCCCAAAGAGGGTGATAGAGCATAACGATATTGGCATAACGATATTGGTCGTTAGCCTCGATTTGCTCTGTTACAGGTAATGACATTTGGAGTAGTTCTTCTTTGCCAATGCTTTTTTTTTCAGCTCGGATGGCTTTGCGTATTTCTTGTTTCATAGTTAATGGTCAACGGTCTGTACCCCCCTCCGCTTCGCTCGTCCCCCTAAGACAGGGGGACAATATCGGGATGCCAAGGTTTTGGAATATTGTCAATAGTCAATTAATTTATTTTTTAAAATGCAAAGATACTAAAAAGTTTTGGATTTATCAATATTTATTTGTAATTTTGTGGTCTTGAAAAAGGAGAATAAATATGATTGATAGACAGACTGTAGATAAGATTTTGGATGCGGCGCAAATCGTTGATGTAGTGAGCGATTTTGTGACATTGCGTAAGCGTGGGGTGAACTATATAGGGTTGTGTCCGTTTCACGATGAGAAGACGGGTTCGTTTACAGTTTCGCCAGCGAAGGGGATTTTTAAGTGTTTTGGTTGCGGTAAGGGTGGAGGTCCGGTGCACTTTATTATGGAGCACGAGCAGTTGGACTATCCTGGAGCATTGCGATATTTGG
>JAZQRP010000225.1:0-2362 GCA_045629685.1 Candidatus Aphodosoma sp.
TGCACAATTCAAAAAAAAGTAGTACCTTTGCGGGCTAAATATTGGAAAGTATAATTTACAATTATCGTTTTATATGAAAAAAGGCAGTTTTATAGTAGTTTTGTTGGCAATGATTTGCTTGCCAACTAGTATTTTTGCGGAACACACGTTCTCCGTAGACCGCTTGGAATTTGGTGTATATGGTGGTTTGGGCTTTTACGTTGGTCCTCGTGATTTTGAAGGTGTGACACACGTACAAGCGTATGATGCACTTTATTTCAAATTGAATAATATCGCCGGAATGAATTGGCCGGGCATTGAAACCTTTGGTTTTTCTGTTGGCTATCGTATTGACTCTCGTTGGCAAGTACAATTACAAACTACTCGTCAACGTATGGAATTCGCAGAGCAATTGTCAAGTGGACTGCGGCCATACTACTATAATGCAATGTGGCATTTAGAAGCCATGGCGGAATACAACATCTTAAACTATGGTCTAGAGATGCGTCGATATCAAGGTATTTATAACGTAGTTCCTTTTGTTGGATTAGGTTATGGTATTACTATGTACAACGCTGAAGCAACTATGCGTTATGATGGTCATAGTGGGGAATTTATCAACACCAGATACCCTAAAGTAGGTCTAAAGACAGAACAAAACACAACTACCAACAAAAAAGAATTGGTGGCTGTTCCAACAAACCTTTCTATGTACATTCCTGTAGCAGTAGGTGTGAAATGGCGTATCAATTCGAATGTACAACTAAAAGGTGCATTCCATTATCAATTACATTTTCAATCTCCAAAAACGGGTAAAATCAATAGTAATCTAGAAGGCGGAACCCCTCATGTCCAAGCCGACAAAATATACGGAAAAGTTGTTGGTGGTTATCACAACTGTCTCTTCTCCTTGGGCGCAGTTATTAACTTTGGTTCTTGGAGAGAAGATAATATCAACAGCAACATCGACTTCTAATCCACACGTTTGTTAAGATTTAATTCGAACATATGGTTACGTATTGCTGGGCTTTGGATGCTTTTGCTGCCTATGTGTGCTCAAGCTCAAGTCAATATGTATAGTCTGGAATTTGGCGCGCATGCCGGTGCCGGATATTATGTTGGAGAACTAGCCCCTCATGTGTTTATGACGACAACAGAAGCATATGGAGCACATCTTCGCTATAAAATAAACGATCGTTGGGCATTAAAAATACAAGGCATTCGACAACGAGTAATTGGAAGTAAAGAAGATGTTAATAATCCTATTTGGAATACGGACTTAACGGCTGATTTTAATTTTTTTGACTTCGGACAAAGAGATTTTGACATATACCAAGTATCTCCATTTATTTTTGCGGGAATAGGTTGTTCTATTTTTAAAACAACGGATGGTCCAACGGCAAGTCCATACATTCCCTTCGGTGTGGGCTTAAAGTGGAAATTTCACGATAGAATGCAGTTACAATTGGCATGGCAACATAATGCACATATATTATGGAATGGAGATTGTCTAGAAGGAGACAAGCAACGATATCCTACAGGGCAAAAAGATAAGAGAAATTTTTTGAACAACGATCTTACATCTAGTTTTACCCTATGCTTGGTGGTTGAATTTGCAAAACACCATTGTGGAAACAAAAATATTGATTACTAATATTGAATGACTTATAAAGAACAAATAGTACGTGAGCGTCTTCCTCGTCATGTGGCGATTATCATGGATGGAAATGGTCGTTGGGCAAAACGAGAAGGGTTAGCGAGAATGTTTGGTCACCGCAAAGGTGTGGAAACGGTACACCGAATCACCGAAGCGGCGGCAGAATTGGGAATTGGATATTTGACTTTATACACTTTTTCTACTGAAAATTGGAATCGCCCAAAAGAAGAAGTGGATGCTTTGATGGCTTTGTTGGTGGATACAATCGCAAAAGAGACACCCACATTGATGAAAAATAATATTCGTTTAGAGACAATCGGAGATTTGAGTCGTTTGCCGGAGCAAACACGCAATAAGTTTATCGGCTGTATTCAAGAAACGAGCAACAATACAGGCTTAACACTAGTCATTGCACTCAGTTACAGTGCTCGATGGGAGATTATTCGTGCCACGCAAATGATGGCTACCGCTGTCCAAGCAGGTCAGTTATTGGTGGAAGATATTAACGAAGAAACGATCTCTTCATTCATGACCACACGTAATATGCCCGACCCTGATTTGTTAATCCGCACAAGTGGCGAATTGAGAATAAGCAACTTTTTACTTTGGCAGTTGGCATACTCAGAATTATATTTCACAGATTGTCTATGGCCAGAATTTACAGAAGAAGAATTTTATCATGCGATTGTTGACTATCAACATCGTGAACGTAGATTTGGAAAAACC
>JAZQRP010000226.1:0-12804 GCA_045629685.1 Candidatus Aphodosoma sp.
TTGGAGCAGGGTATGATGGCGTATAATATTCTAGCACTGACGTTTACGAATAAAGCAGCGCGAGAGATGAAGGAGCGAATAATGAAAGTTGTGGGTCCGTCGGCATCGCGAGGGTTGTGGATGGGTACGTTTCACTCGATATTTTCTCGTATTTTGGGGGCTGAGGCTGAGGTGATTGGGTTTACACCACAGTTTACGATTTATGATACAGCCGATTCTAAAGCGTTGGTGAAGAGTATTATTAAAGAGATGGGATTAGATGATAAGACATATAAATCGGGCGCAATACAATCTAGAATTTCTAATGCAAAGAATCATTTGGTTACACCTTATGTCTATAATTCCAATCCTGAAAATTATCTTGATGATAAACGACATAATACGCCAGAATTTGGTAAGATATATGAGACGTATTGCAAGCGTTGTCGTGAGGCAAATGCGATGGATTTTGATGATTTGTTGGTTTATACGGCATTCTTGTTCAAGCAGCGCCCAGATGTGTTAGCTCGTTATCAAGATAGATTTCAGTATATATTAGTTGATGAGTATCAGGATACTAACACAGTGCAGCACTCGATAGTGATGCAATTGGCGGCTAAGTATGGCAGAGTTTGTGTGGTGGGTGATGATGCGCAGAGTATCTATTCGTTCCGTGGTGCAGAGATTGACAATATTTTAGGATTTCAGAAATCGTTTGCGAACTGTAGATTGTTTAAGTTGGAGCAAAATTATCGTTCGACACAAACGATTGTTAATGCAGCTAACTCGTTGATAGCTAAAAATAGAAATCAGATACCAAAGACAGTTTACAGTAAATTGGCAGTAGGCGAACCGATAGAGGTAGTGTCGACATATAGTGATTTTGAGGAGGGGTATGCTGTGGCGAAAGATATTCAGCATGTGGTGAATAAGCGATTTGTGGCGTATGAGGATATTGCGGTGTTGTATAGGACAAATGCTCAGAGCCGTGTGTTGGAGGAGGCGTTGCGCAAGAGTGGAATACCTTATAAGATATATGGAGGTTTGTCGTTCTATCAACGCAAAGAGATAAAGGATGTTATAGCCTATTTGCGTTTGATAATCAATCCGTCGGACGAGGAGGCGTTGAAGCGTGTGATAAACTATCCAGCGCGTGGAATTGGTGATACTACGCAGCAGAAATTGTTGTCGGTGGTGCATGATAATTCTCGTGTGCCAGCGTTGGAGATAATTGCTGACCCATTGAAATATGGGGTTGATGTGAAAAATGCGGCAGCAGGTAAATTGCAGAAATTTGCAGAGTTGATTAACTCGTTTTTGGATGAGAATGAGCAGCAAGATGCGTATCATGTGGCAGAAAGAGTGGTGTTTGGCTCGGGAATTATGGCAGATGTGTCGGCTGATACATCGGTAGAAAATCTTGCACGTAAGGAGAATATACAGGAGTTTTTGAATGCAGTGCACGAATTCTGCGACCAAAAGGTGAATAATGGGGATAATGACATACGATTGGTGAATTTCTTGAATGAGGTGTCGCTCATTACCGACCAAGATACAGATAAAGAGGAAGATTTGCATGCCGTTACGTTGATGACGGTGCATGCGGCGAAGGGTTTGGAGTTCACTAATATATATATTGTGGGAATGGAGGAGAATTTGTTTCCAAGTATGATGGTGGAGAGTGAACGAGATTTGGAAGAAGAGCGAAGGTTGTTTTATGTGGCAATAACTCGTGCGAAAGAACGTTGTATGATTACATATGCAAAGAGTCGTTTCCGTAATGGGCAGACACAATTTTCGAATCCGAGTAGGTTCTTGCATGATATAGATAGGCGATATTTGCGATTGCCACAGGATTCGGCTTTTGGTGGGGGCGGAATTGTGGACCCGTATTCGATGTTTGATAATTCACAATTCACAATTCACAATTCACAATCATTTTCTTCTCGCACACATGATAGGGGAGAGGGTTTGTTTAAGAAGAAGGAGATAATTAAGACACCTGTACCAAAACAGACGCACAAAGGGTCGTTTAAGCCAGTGAGTTCGGCGTCTAAAGCTCCAGCTTCGGCGCAAGATGTGATGGGATTCTATCTTGGCGAGCGAGTGGAGCATAGTACGTTTGGTCAAGGTAAGATATTGGAAATCACTGGTGATGGAGATAATCGTAAGGCACGGATTGATTTTGATGATTTTGGTGAAAAACAATTGCTATTGAAATATGCACGATTGAGTAAGGCATGATGAGATATAAACTATTGATATTGTTAATGTTATTTGCGGCGATGATGTCGGCGCAGAAGGTGTATGTTAGGGGCTATGTTCTTAACGAGGAGAAGCGTGCAGTGGAGTTTGCGACGGTACAGATAAAAGAGACGGCGACAGGTACAATCACTAACGAAAAAGGTTACTTTGAATTGTCGTTTCAGCATCAAGACTCTATTACATTGCAATTTTCGTGTGTGGGGTATGTGGCGGCAGAAAGGAAAGTGGCGATAGGTGGGGATTTGGCTTATACCGTTGTGGTTAATTTGCAAACAGATGCAGAGTTGCTCGATGAGGTAGAGGTGAAGGGGTATCAGCGTCAGACCTCGACAATGATGACCTTGGATAGCGAAAGCCTAAGATTGATGCCAGATGCATCGGGGGGTAATATAGAGAGCCTTTTGACCACGTTTGCAGGTGTGAGTTCGAATAACGAGATGAGTTCGCAATACTCGGTGCGTGGTGGTAATTATGACGAAAATAGCGTGTATGTTAATGGTATAGAGGTGTATAGACCATTGCTAGTGCGTGCAGGTCAACAAGAAGGATTGAGTTTTATCAATCCTGACATGGTAGGCGAGGTGAATTTCTCGGCAGGTGGATTTGATGCAAAATATGGCGATAAGATGGCTTCGGTATTGGATGTGAAATATAAGAAACCATCGAAGTTTGAGGCAAACTTGGCAGCATCGTTGCAAGGGGTGTCAGCATACGTGGGAGCAAGTGGTAAGAACTTTACACAGATGCATGGCGTGAGATTCAAGACAATGCAAGTGTTGCTCGGTACGCTCGAAACCAAGGGCGAATATAGTCCTTATTTTGTAGATTATCAGACCTATATGACATGGCAGATGTCGAAGAAGTGGGAGTTGACATTCTTGGGTAATATTTCGCAAAATTACTATAATTTCACCCCGAAAACACGTAGTACGTCGTTCGGTACAATCTCGAATGCTAATAATTTCACCGTTTATTTTGATGGAAAAGAGCGAGATATATTCCGTACATATTTCGGTGCATTAGGATTTAATTATCGTCCAAATAACGAGGTAACGTTTGGATTTAATGCGAGTGCGTTCAATACCAACGAACAAGAGACGTATGATATTACGGGCGAGTATTGGTTATCGGCATTGGATATGAGTGGTGGTGCAAAGGATGAAAACGAGGCACCGACAGGGTCGTTGGGTACGGGTATGTATCACGAGCATGCACGTAATAGGTTGAGTGCTACGGTGGTAAATGTAGGGCATACAGGCGAGTGGAAATTGCCGAATAATGACTTGCATTGGGGAGTGAACTATCAACGCGAGATAGTGTTGGATCGCATAAGCGAGTGGGAGACACGCGATTCGGCAGGCTACACATTGCCAGTGAATCCAGAGCAAGTGGAGATAATATATAACTTGTATTCTAATGTAGATTTGTATTCTAATCGCCTACAAGCCTATATTCAAGATACTTATAAGCATTATGCTAACCATGGTACATGGGCATTTACGGCAGGTGTGAGGGCAAATTATTGGTCGTTTAACAATGAATTTTTAGTGTCGCCACGTGCAACGGTGGCATTCTTCCCTAATTGGAAGGCCGATTTGAATTTTAGATTATCGGCAGGGGTGTATCATCAAGCACCATTTTATAAAGAGTTGCGCACCGAGCAAACAGATGAGTTAGGTAATAATTATGTGACTGTAAATAATAATATTAAGGCACAACGCTCGTTGCACGCCGTGTTTGGTATGGACTATTTCTTCCGGGCATGGAATCGTCCGTTCAAATTGACATTAGAGGCATATTATAAGCCATCAGATAGAGTGATAAGTTATTATGTAGATAACGTGCGAGTGCGCTATTCGGGTCAGAATGATGCAGTTGCATATACTACGGGAGTAGATGTGAAATTGTTTGGTGAGTTTGTGCCAGGTACCGACTCATGGATTTCGTTTTCGTGGATGCGTTCGCGCGAAGATATTATTGGTGACCATTATTCAGTGTATAGCAACGTGGGAAACTATCTTGGCGAGGTTTATCCTGGTTATATTTCGAGACCAAACGAGCAAAGATATAATATTTCGTTGTTTTTCCAAGATTATATACCTAATCATCCAGAGTATAAGGTGCATTTGAAGTTGGTATGGTCGGACGGATTGCCATTTGGGCCTCCGCATTCGGAGCGTTATCAAGCCGTTTTGCGTACTAAGGCATATAATCGTGTGGATATTGGTGCGTCGCGTGGATTCGTGCAAGGGCGTGAAAAATGGATGCGTAAGCTTGATCCAGTTGAGAATATTTGGCTCAGTCTTGAATTGTTCAATTTGTTTGATATCAAGAATGTAAACTCTTATTATTGGGTTACAGATATTTATAATGGACAATATGCAGTGCCTAATTATTTGTCGGGATTTATGGTTAATTTCCGTATTTCTGTGGGATTTTAAAAAATAACAATAAACGAGCGAAGCGAGTAAGTCTCATATCTCGCTACTCACTACTAAAAATCTAAAATATGAAAACATTAACAAAGAAATTTATCGTAGAATCGAAAGACACAGCAGCTCGAGTAGGTTCAGGTGGTTTGGAGGTACTTGCAACCCCAACAATGATTGCATGGATGGAAAATACAGCCCTCGAATTGGCAGGACAATCGCTTAGTGCCGAGGATACAACCGTTGGCATAGGTCTTACTGTTCAGCATACAAAAGCCTCAAAAGTTGGCGAAGAAATCACTTGTACAGCCACTGAAGTAGCTGTCGATGGTCGCAAACTTTCATATCGTATCGAGTGTTTCGATTCTCAAAACAATTCAATCGGCACTGCCGACCACGATCGTTTTGTAGTTAACGCCGAAAAATTTATGAAAAAAGTAATGGGATAATTTAATGATTTATAGTTCCTAAAGGGGGCGAATAAGCTCATTAAACACCCTTATAATCTTATACCCTTCTCATTTTAATTGTTAAATAAAGTTAAATGGGGGGGGTAAATCGTATATCATAAAAAAGTATTACCTTTGCATCCGAAATCAAAAATACACTATGAAAACTATCAAAGCATTGCTATTGCTCCTATTTTTGTGCCCCTTGTTATTGTCAGCACAGAAATACACCGTGAGTGGCTATGTGATGGATGCCTCATCGTCCGAAACCATGATTTCGGCGACTATCTATGATGAAATCAATCAGCGTGGTACAGCCACCAATCCCTATGGTTTCTACACTCTTACTTTGCCCGAAGGCAACTGCCGTTTGCGTTTTTCTTATGTGGGTTATTCTACTCGCATCGTCTCATTGAATCTTACTTCTGACACTGTATTGAATATCAAACTCCTTTCGTCTAACGTCTTAGACGAGGTAGAGGTTGTGTCTCAGCGTTCGCAAATGGGAGTCGAAGGTTCGCAGATGTCAGCAATCGAAGTGCCTATACAATTCATAAAAGGCATCCCTGCCATCGGTGGTGAGATAGATATTGTCAAAGCATTGCAGTTGTTGCCAGGTGTGCAGTCAGGTGGCGAAGGACAGACTGGACTCTATGTGCGTGGTGGCGGTCCTGACGAGAATTTAATTCTCCTTGACGGTGTGCCTCTCTACAATATCAATCACATGGGTGGCATGTTTTCTGTTTTCAATGCCGATGCAATCAAAAATGTTACTCTCTACAAAGGCAATTTCCCGTCTCGATTCGGAGGTCGTCTGTCGAGTGTGATTGATGTGCGTCAAAAAGACGGTGATGCTCAAAACTATCATGGAGCATTGACTATTGGACTTTTATCTGCCAAAGTGAATGTCGAAGGTCCAATTTGGAAAGACCATACTACCTTCAACGTTTCGGCTCGTCGTACTCATTTTGATTGGTTTATACCTATATTTTACGGCGTTAGCACCCCAACTGTAGGTAATCCTATGCGTGAATATATGGGCTATTCGTTTTGGGATGTAAATGCCAAAGTGTCGCACAAATTCTCTGACACTGACCGCCTTTCTGCTTCGTTCTATATGGGCGACGATTATATGTATTCTAATGTAACAGAGAAACTTAACACTTATTCTTCTAAAAGCAAAAAGAATTGGACTTGGGGCAATATCGTGTCGTCACTCAACTGGACTCACGTCTATTCTCCTCAACTATTTTCTAATGCCATAGTTTCTTATACACGTTATCGTTTTCGTCTTGGCGTGAAGATGGACGAGAAAGACACCGATCCTGATGATTATCTTGATTCTCATTATGATATGGATTATAATTCCAATATCGAAGACATCACGGCGCAATACAATTTCGACTATAAGCCTCATCATGCCCATGACATAAAATTTGGTGCGCAATACACGTTCCATATTTTCAAACCTACTGTTACAAGTATCTATCAGCAAGCGTTTGATACCCTCACCACCAACAATATGGATACTACCTATGGCGACCAATCTACTTATACTCACGAGGCTGCTCTCTATATCGAAGACAATTGGGACATCCATCGCCGTGTGCGTATGAATATCGGTTTGCGTGGCTCTCTCTATGCCGTAGGTGGCAAGGTCTATCCAAGTCTTGAACCACGTGTAGGCTTGCGTCTTCTCTTGATGGATGACCTTTCGTTTAAGACTTCATATCAATATGTTACGCAGTATCTCCACCTTTTGTCCTCTTCTAACGTAACTCTCCCAATCGACCTTTGGGTGCCCGTTACTGCCAATATTCCTCCTATGTACAGTCATCAAGTGGCGGCGGGCTTCTTCTATAATTTGCTAGGCAAAGTGGATTTTTCAGTCGAAGGTTACTACAAAACTATGGATAATGTCTTGGAATACAAAGACGGAGCGTCCTTTGTTTCATCTACTACAGGTTGGGAGGAGAAAGTCAATGTAGGTCGAGGTTGGAGCTATGGCGTAGAGTTTCTTGCTCAGCGCACTATTGGCAAATTCACTGGATGGGTAGGTTACACTTGGAGTCGCACCGAGCGTAAATTCGACCGTAAAGGCATGGAAATCAACAAAGGTGAAGTATTCCCTGCTCGTTACGATCGCACTCACGACCTGTCTGTAACGCTACAATATCGACCTATTAAGTTAATCGACTTTTCGACAACATTCATCTATGGCACAGGCGCATGTGGAACACTTGCAACTCAAATAGCACCTAATGGCGAGTTGTTTATCACCAAACGTTACAATTATCGTATGCCAGACTATCACCGTCTCGACTTAGGCATCAACTTCCATTTCGACCGTCCAAAAGGTAGCTATGGCAAACACTTGTTGAATGTCAGTGTCTATAACGCATATAACCATCAAAATCCTTATTATGTGTATGTAGGTATTGATGAGAATAACAAGAATAAACCAGCGTTACGTCAAGTTTCGCTATTTCCTATCTTGCCTTCTATTAGTTACACTTTTAAATTTTAGTTTGTTATGAAACGATTAATTATATTTGCTATTATTTTAGGTGCAATATTTGTTTCTTGTGAAAAAGTAATCGAGTATAAAGGCGAAATCACCGAACCTATGTTGTATGTAGAAGCATTGTTGAATATTGAGCGTGATACACAATACGTTTTTGTAGGTGCAACAAAATTTTTTTTAGATGAAAGTTCTAATAAGAATGCGTTGCGAGATGCTGAGTGTTTTATACAACATAAAGATGGAGATTATCAAAAATTAGGATTTAGTGATGAATGGGATAGCTTCTTTTATATTATACCCGATTCCGTTTGTATTGGAGATACCTTTCGACTTATGGTAATACATCCTAAATTTGATACTATTAGAGCCTCTTCTGTAGTTCCAGCACTCCTTGATATTTATGTCGATACTGTTAATTATGAAATTATTGATATAGGTGTAAATCTTATTGAGAGTAAGCAAATCAGTACTTATATTGATAGTCCTTTGCGTGAAGAAAATCCTTCTGTTGGTGTATCAATGCATTTTATGGCTCTCATAGAATTTCCTTACCCAGAAATGGATATGTGGGATAATCCTACGGGAGTAACTTTATTAGATACAACAGGAAATTCTGCTTTTTGGTGTACAGACCCTATTATTGCAGATAATTCATTTGAAAAATATTTCAATCTATCAGGCGAATTTTCTGATAAATATAAATATCGTTATCATGAGTTGTTATTTACAACAGCAGATTTTTCTTCATGGCCTTATAAATTGGATGTTATATTGCCAAATAATGTTACAGCGTTTAATGATCCAAGTGATGAAGCTATAGGGGTTCGTTTAAATGTCGGAATGTATGCTAATGATTATTATAGTTATTTGCGTTCAAAATATGATAATGACCATAATCAAAATATGTTTGCTGAGCCAATGCAATTATATTCAAATATAGAAGGGGGAATAGGATTTTTTGGTATAAAGAAAGAATATCAATTGTTTTTTTGGTTTAAACGCTAATATATTTGACCTTATTGTATTATAAAAAATAGACATTAAACAAGTAACTTCTTTTATACCTCTTCAGAGGATAACCTTACCCAACAGCAAGGTGCAAGTAACCTATGCCGAAGAAGACTGCCATATGAAAAAAAAAATGCTGACTAACACATTTTTGTTAATCAGCATTTTCTTGTGATCCCGGCGGGATTCGAACCCACGACCCACAGCTTAGAAGGCTGTTGCTCTATCCAGCTGAGCTACGAGACCAACATGCTTGAATGTATAGTGTTCAGAGTATAGCGTTTAGCGTAATTCTCTCCACTAACTTTTGCGAGTGCAAAGGTACGAATTTTTTCTGATATAGCAATAGATTTTTTATAAAAAATTTATTTGTTATAAAAAGATATAAAATTGTTGTTAGTATTCAACTTTTTTAGTAACTTTGTATCTTGGTATATTAGATGTTTAATTGTATAAATAAATATTTTGAATATGAAAATAAAATTTTGGGGAATGATGCTATTGCTCATAGCAATGGTAGCATGTGAAAATAGCACTAATTATTCGCAACTTCTTAAGGCAGAGGAAGAATTAATCGCTGATTGGTTGGTGCGTAACGAGATAACTCTTCTTGAGGAGTTTCCTGCGGATACAGTTTTTGCCGCTAACGAAATGTATCATTTCGAAGATGGTATATATTTTCAATTAATCGAAAAGGGTGTTGGCGATACATTGCGTGCAGGAGATAAATTAATCTTGCGTTATAAACAATCAACACTCGATTTATATCCGATGGTAGAGGACTATTGGACAACACAAGATCGTCCTTATCCAAATGAGATTGCATACGGCTCATTGACTAATAGTTGTGAAGGTTGGCAAAAAGCATTTGAATTAATGCAAAAGTCTGATGCTCACGCTCGTATTATAGTTCCTTCAAAATTGGGGCGTAACAATTCAGAGGTAATTCCTTACGTCTATGAGATGAAGATACGTCGTGTGCCTAAATAGTAATAATTATGCATTGTGTATCAAAAAATTAAATGTCGATAGGCAAATAATTGTGCATTGTGCATTTTGAATTGAATAAATTATGACACTTGTTAAATCAATTTCGGGAATTCGTGGCACAATAGGTGGCACTGTTGGCGAAGGACTTTCGCCTATTGATATAGTGAAATTTACTACTGGTTATGCCGAGTGGCTAAAACGCTATCGTTGCAAAAAAGATTGCACCGTAGTGGTAGGTCGTGATGCTCGTTTATCGGGACCTATGGTGTCAAATATTGTTATAGGTACGTTAGTGGGATGTGGATGTAATGTGGTGAATATTGGTCTTGCAACAACTCCAACTACCGAACTTGCTGTTGCTATGGAGGGTGCCGATGGTGGTATTATCCTCACTGCATCGCACAATCCAAAACAATGGAACGCACTCAAACTCCTTAACGAAAAAGGCGAATTCCTTGATAAAGAGCAAGGCGAAGAGATGCTTCGTTTGGCAGAGAGCGATGATGTAATATATACTGAGGTTGATACACTTGGCACTTGTGTCGAGAAAAATGATTATATCAAACGCCATATAGACGGTGTTCTAAAACTCGAATTGGTTGATGTAGAGGCTATTCGTGCTGCAAAGTTTCGTGTAGCGGTAGATGCAGTCAATTCTGTTGGAGGTGTAGCAATACCCGAATTGTTGCGTGCACTTGGCGTTGAGCAAATAGAAGAGCTTAATTGTGAACCAACTGGTCATTTTGCTCACAATCCAGAGCCACTACCAGAGCATTTGACTGAAATATCAGAACATATACGTAAAACGAAAGCTGATGTAGGTTTTGTAGTTGACCCAGATGTTGACCGCCTTGCCATTGTTTGCGAGAATGGAGAGATGTTTGGCGAAGAATATACTTTGGTTTCTATTGCCGATTATGTATTGAGTCACACACCTGGCAATACAGTTTCTAACCTTAGTTCAACTCGTGCCTTGGCAGATATAACAGCAAAACATGGAGGACAATATTCTGCAGCTGCCGTTGGTGAAGTAAATGTAGTTGCTAAAATGAAAGAGGTGGATGCTGTTATTGGTGGAGAAGGCAATGGCGGTGTCATTTATCCAGCATCACACTACGGTCGTGATGCGTTGGTAGGAGTGGCATTATTCCTCACTCATTTGGCTAAATCGGGCAAGAAAGTGAGCGAATTGCGTGCTGAATATCCTAACTATTATATCTCTAAAAATAAAATAGAACTTACACCACAAATTGATGTCGAAGGTGTATTGTGTGTGATAAAAGGTTGTTACAAACAGTTTAAGGTAACAGATATTGATGGTGTTAAGATAGATTTTCCACAAGGATGGGTGCATTTGCGCAAATCGAACACAGAGCCAATTATTCGCATCTATTCCGAAGCACCAACGCGTGAGCAAGCCGATAGATTTGCAGGTGCGATAATCGACGAAATTAAGCGTATAGCACGAATTTAAAAAAAATAGGAGGTCAATATGAAGAAAATTTCATCTCTTTTAGTCATTTTAATAGTTTTGTTATTCACAGCGTGTGAGGTGCAAAATACATCCAGCGAATTGTCGGGTACATGGAAGATTAAGTCGTTGATAGCTAATGGTGAAGAGTATTTGTATCACGATCATGTGCGCGATTATGCTCCAAATATTGCTCAATCGGCAATCGTTTTTGGTGAAGATAACACCTTTGAACTTACCTTTGTATATATGAATGCGCCAGGTGCTGATGAGCCATACGCCGAGATTCATCGAGGCACTTATACGTTGAATGGCAGTACAGTTGAATTTAACGCAACAGAATGTACCAAAGGAGGTTCGGATATTGAAGTATGTCAATTCCGTGGCGAGGTTGATGGCGATTTATTGCGTATTTCAAAATCATTTGCTGCAGGCGAATTATGGATTATTCCTATCATCGATCAATCAGCAGCTGTGAATGTAATATTTAAATTAAGGGAGTGATGAGAGTAGCACTATTTCCAGGTTCGTTTGACCCTTTCACTCGTGGGCACCAAGCTATTGTTGAACGCGCATTGCCGATGTTTGATAAATTGGTTATTGCTATAGGTGTCAATCGAGCAAAAAAAGGTTGGATGCCAGTAGAGGAGCGGTTGGAACGATTGCGTGAATTGTATGCTAACGAATCACGTGTTGAGGTTGTCTCTTACGAAACATTGACAATGGATTTAGCTGCTCAATATGGAGCAAAATATATATTGCGAGGTGTTCGTTCGGTTACCGATTTTGAGTATGAGCGCACTATAGCCGATGCCAATCGACGTATAGTAGGATTAGAGACAATCTTTCTTATTTCCGATGCCGAAACATCGTACATATCGTCATCGTTAGTTCGTGAATTAGCCTCATTTGGTCGTGATATTACAGATTTATTGCCATAGATTCAGCATCTTTGAGTATCGATTATAGTCGATTATTTGGTATAAGAAATAATAAGATATATGATGGGTGCATGGTAAATAATATAGATATTATTATAAAGGAGATTGTCTGTTTAATGCATAATTTTTATACCGATGCTTATAACGTTGCAATCGCCTGATAGAAATGTTTATTATAAAATTTAGAATAGACATATTTTATTATATTTGTTTATATAAAAAGAGACATCGAATTTCAATTCGATGTCTCTTTTGAGTTTATAGAATCTTTTAGAAAATAATTTCTTATTCTGCCATCAAGATTTCCATGATTGTTTTAGCTGATTTAGCAACTGGAGAACCAGGGCCAAAGATAGCTGCAACACCTGCTTTATACAAGAAGTCATAGTCTTGTGCAGGGATAACACCACCAGCGATAACGATGATATCTTCACGACCAAGTTTTTTGAGCTCTTCGATTACTTGTGGCACAAGAGTTTTGTGACCAGCAGCAAGAGAAGAAACACCAAGTACGTGAACGTCGTTTTCAACTGCTTGTTTAGCAGCTTCTTCTGGAGTTTGGAAGAGAGGACCCATATCTACGTCGAAACCGCAGTCAGCGTAACCAGTAGCTACAACTTTAGCACCACGGTCGTGACCATCTTGACCCATTTTAGCAATCATGATACGAGGTTGACGACCTTCTTCTTTAGCAAATTTAGCTGTCAATTCGCAAGCTTCTTTGAAGTCTGCATCATTTTTAGTTCCT
>JAZQRP010000227.1:0-12135 GCA_045629685.1 Candidatus Aphodosoma sp.
AATGATTTTCACCCGTTTTTTTACCATTTTTTACCCTATTTTACACCCAAAAAACATATTCTGCAACATAATTTTTTCGAGTTTTTCAGATTTTTCGTGTTTTTTCAATCAAAATATAGAAATTTTATTCGCTGTTTTTTCTGTTTTTTTTCGTGGATTTTTTATTGTTTAGTCGTTTTTGAGATCTATAAAGGGAAAAATCTATGATAGATATGGTGGTAATAGTGGCTATAACTACTATAGATACTATAGACAAAATAGAGACTATAGCCACAATAGCTACTATAAAGAATAGAGACTATAGGAATAATAGTAGCAATAGATAATGATTGAGACTATAAGAATAAAGTGCTATAGCTATAAGTGATAATTTAATCAATAAAAAATAGAGGCACATTTTCTGTGCCTCTATTTAATTATATACTCTATTATATATAATGTGTAATTATTTTACTTCTTCGAAGTCAACATCAGTTACATTATCTCCACCTTGGTTACCACCTTGAGCACCTGCGTTGAAGTCAGGACCTGGTTGAGCTCCACCTTGAGCATTAGCTGCGTTGTACATATCTTGACTTGCTGCATGGAATGCTGAGTTAAGAGCTTCCATAGCTTTGTCGATAGCTTCGAGGTTTTGTTCTTTATGAGCAGTTTTGAGTTGTTCGAGAGCTGATTCGATTGGAGCTTTTTTATCAGCAGGAAGTTTATCACCAAGTTCTTTAAGTTGTTTTTCTGTTTGGAAAATCATACCATCAGCTTGGTTGAGCTTGTCGATACGTTCTTTTTCTTTTTTGTCAGCTTCGGCATTAGCTTCAGCTTCAGCTTTCATGCGTTTGATTTCTTCGTCAGAAAGGCCAGAAGAAGCCTCGATGCGAATAGATTGTTCTTTTCCAGTAGCTTTGTCTTTAGCAGATACTTTGAGGATACCGTTGGCGTCGATGTCGAAAGTAACTTCGATTTGAGGCACACCACGTGGAGCTGCAGGGATGCCATCGAGGTGGAACATACCGATTTGTTTATTTTGTGCAGCCATTGGACGTTCGCCTTGGAGTACGTTGATTTGTACAGAAGGTTGATTGTCGCTAGCAGTAGAGAACACCTCAGATTTTTTAGTAGGGATAGTAGTGTTAGCATCGATGAGGCGAGTCATCACACCACCCATAGTTTCAATACCGAGAGAAAGTGGAGTTACGTCGAGAAGGAGAACATCTTTCACTTCGCCAGTGAGGACAGCACCTTGGATAGCTGCACCTACAGCCACAACTTCGTCAGGGTTAACGCCTTTAGAAGGAGTTTTGCCGAAGAATTTAGCAACGAGTTCTTGGATAGCAGGGATACGAGTAGAACCACCTACGAGAATAACTTCGTCGATATCAGATTTGCTGAAGCCAGCGTGTTTCAATGCATTTTCGCATGGAGGGAGACATGCTTGGATAAGACGGTCAGCAAGTTTTTCGAATTGAGCGCGAGTAAGAGTTTTCACCAAGTGTTTTGGCACACCACCTACAGGCATAATATAAGGGAGGTTGATTTCAGTAGAAGTAGAGCTAGAAAGTTCGATTTTAGCTTTTTCGGCAGCCTCTTTAAGACGTTGCATAGCCATAGGGTCTTTGCGGAGGTCAGCACCCTCTTCACGAAGGAACTCTTCAGCCAACCAGTCGATGATAACATGGTCGAAGTCATCGCCACCGAGGTGAGTATCACCATTAGTAGATTTTACTTCAAATACGCCGTCGCCAAGTTCGAGGATAGAGATATCGAATGTACCACCACCAAGGTCGAATACAGCGATTTTCATATCTTTGTTAGCTTTGTCGAGACCATAAGCAAGAGCAGCTGCAGTTGGTTCGTTAACAATACGACGAACAGTAAGACCTGCTATTTCACCAGCTTCTTTAGTAGCTTGACGTTGAGCGTCAGAGAAGTAAGCAGGCACAGTGATAACAGCTTCAGTAACTTCTTGGCCAAGATAATCTTCAGCAGTTTTTTTCATTTTTTGAAGAACCATAGCTGAAATTTCTTGTGGAGTATAAAGACGGCCGTCAATATCTACACGTGGAGTGTTGTTATCACCTTTAGCTACTTTATAAGGCATACGTTCGATTTCTTTAGAAACGCGATCGTAAGTTTCGCCCATGAAGCGTTTGATAGAATATACAGTTTTGTGAGGATTAGTCACAGCTTGACGTTTAGCAGGGTCACCAATTTTACGTTCACCACCATCGATGAATGCCACGATAGAAGGAGTTGTACGTTTACCTTCTGAGTTTGCAACTACTACAGGTTCGTTGCCTTCCATAACTGCCACGCACGAGTTAGTTGTGCCGAGGTCAATACCAATAATTTTTCCCATAATTCTTTATTTTCTTTTTTTATTAATATTCTTTTTTATTTGCCGGAAAATCCGGATTTGCCAGATCACTTCATTTGTCTAGTCGCTTATATATGTTCAAATGGTGTGCCAAAAGTAAAATTATGCATTTTTTATTTCAAAAAAATATTTTTCTGCCAAGATGACACAAAAATATGACACAATAGAAAACAAAATATGACAAAAACACTCTAAAGCTATAAAATAGGAGTTATAGATGAAATATAAATATAGTAGAGAGTAAATATTCATGCTACTAAAGAAGGTGATATATTAAAATAAGACGATGTGTCATAATACCTAAATTGCTACGTTGTTTTCAATATTAAGCTTTAGTCATGTACTTTAGTACACTCCTTTCAGCTTAAATTTCAACGCCTTGCACTTTAGGCATTCTTTAGATTCTTGCTTCGCTCATCAAAACAAGTAAAATTTCTTTTGCTTTCGCTTATCGCAAGAATTCTGACACATCTAAAAGAGGCTGAGCCAAAAATTTCATTTTGACACAGCCTCTTGTTATCAATTTAATTGTATTATATATGTAGGTATATAATCTGGAATTAGATGAGGATGAATAGCCCAAATAAGGTCTTTAAGAACAAGGTCAGGACGAGCAACAGCACTTTCCCAAAAGTCGTTGGCTCCATCGGGAAGGGTGCGGCGATAGAAGGCGTATACCCTACCCTCGCGGGCTGAACGGAAAAGATTGTGACGAGAGTCCATCTGATAAAGGGCTTCAAGAGTAGTAGTTGGGGCATTAAGCCAAATATCGACATCATGAAAATGATTGAGCACAGTTTCAAAATTAAGGGCGAGCGATGCAGAGGTTGATGTTTCGTCCTTATAAAAATAATCAGCACCAGCATCAGCAAAGAGACGTGCCATATAAGAAGAGCCAGATGGCATATACCATGTACCTTTGAAATTAGCACCTGCCATAACGGTAGGTCGCATATTGACAGATTGAGCAATGGAAACAGCATTTAGATAATCATGCTCAATTTGAGAGAAGATTGAGTCGGCTAAAGCTTCTTTATTATAAAATACAGCCACAAATTTGAGCCATTCGGCACGTGCCAAAACAGATTGTTCTGTCCACTCGTTGTTGAAAACGAGATTTACACCACTTTGTTGCAAGCGTTTAGCCTGCTCGTCTTGTTGGTTATATGATGCAGCAAAATAGATGTCAGGACATAGGTGCAAGAGTTGTTCTAGATTGACATTATGAGCATCTCCGAGGGATTTAATATTGCCAGTAGCACAACAAAAGCGTATAGTGTCGTTATATATAAGGTGAGGAGTGCATGCGCCTTTCACAGTAGAAAGTTCGCCCAAGAGATTGAGGAATTCGACATGGGTGGAGCTTGAAATAGCAATATTATCAACTGGGATGAGAATTTTTATGCCATCATTAGGGGTTTTGGTACTGATATTATCAACGAGGAAATAAGTCTGTTGAATTTCGCCTTCATTCCAGGGGTTATAGACTACGACAGTTTTATAATCGTCGTTATAAAAAACGTCGAATCCTTTAGCATACTGGATAGACATTTTTTCGACATCAGTCAAGAGAGTGGTTTCGTTTTTTGTTTTATTGGCACAAGCGCAGAGCCATATAATTACTAAAATATAGAATAAATGTTTCATAATCGAATTTTTATACAAAAATAGAAGAAAAAAGAGACGCATTGGATTGCGTCTCTTACATTTATTAGAACACCCAACGTACGTTATCAATCCAAAGGGCGTTTCCAGAGCAGCCATACCAAGCAGGATAGCAACCTGCTGTGAGCATAAGAATTACGTGGGTTGGTTCTTCTTCAGCATCAGCCCAACCGACCTCTTGTATTTGCACCATTTTTCCTTTAGAATTTTCAGCTTTGAAAGCTCCATCATTAGGATTTAAGTCCATGTAAGGCAAAAACCAAGACTCATTAGAAACATCGCCATAATGGATTTCGAAACGAGAATCGTTTTGCCACTCTTCGATAGAAGAAGCAAAGCGATGACGCATAGTACCTACACGTTTAGCATATATTTTACCTCCTTCTTCCCAACGCTTTTGAAGAAAAACATAGACTTCAGGTTCATCGTGGCCTTCAATTTCTTTAACAGAAAATATTTTAGCTTTGGTGAGTTTATGTTCGGGATTGACGCGAGTTTTGAAGTCTAACATCAATGCTTTAGGCTTTTGAGTGAATGGAACACCCATTTCGATTGCACCATAAGGGTCGCCAGCATCACGCACAGGTTCGCGCACTTTGCCAAGGAACAAAGTACCTGCAACCATGACTCGTATATCTATCATACCTAAAGCTCTCACTGTAATAAGACGAGTATCGCAACGAGCGCAAAAGCCATCGCCACGAGGTTCAGGTTGAGTAGTGCAAGCAGCTTTATCAACACCAGCAGGAGCAGCATACGCATTAGAAATACCCCAAAGAGTATTTTCGAAGGTAAATGGTTTATTCCCTTTAATCGTATCAGTAGGAGCAAGTACATAGAGAGTTTGAGTCTTTCCTCCAAGAAGTGCGCTCTCTTTGATATAACGCACTACCCATTGCTCCATATCACCACAAGGAATAGGCTCTATACGCTCTTGTGCAAACATAAAATGCACAATGCACAATGCACAACTTAATAATAAAAATATTCTTTTCATTGCTTTATCGAATTATTCTATTTATGTTTATTTGATATTTAATTTATTTAGGTTTTAGGTAATAATTCGATGGGAACAATATAATGTTTAATTAATCACTTCATTTGTGTTTTTTGCATCGCTAGCATAATGAAAGTAAAACTTTGCTTCAGCTAACAGTTGTTGCGAGAATTTTAAACTTTCAATTCTTTATCGTCACCATCCCAACCTTGAAGGATTGATTCGGGATAGAAATTAGCTTGAGGATCATCTTTATGAAATGGATCCCATACTTGAGCGAAAAATGGATTGCCTTTAGCAATTTCGTCATAATTCCAAGGTGCAGGCAAGCAATCAGGACACCAATGACCGCCAAGAAGAACAAGGGCAGGAGAAGCTTTAAAACGATGCCCGAATTGACATTCCCATTCGAGCGGAGTGCGCCAATCTCCTTTTGTCATTGTTTGGCTAAGACATTTACCTCCACGGAATTCTGCAGCTTGGCGCATATCCTCAATAGTCCATTCATCACGTGATTTTGTTTCATCATAACCATGATTGAGAATTATAGCCTCATCGCTTGGATGAGAAAGATCTTGTTCTGCCCAAGGTTTGATAGCGCGATATTTTTCTAAGGAGCCATAATATGCAGCAATACGCTGAGTGTCATTATTTTTAATCCACCATTGAGTACCCCATTTCTTTTTATAAGCCATTGGACGCATAGCGAGTTTGAGAATAGGAGCAGGTGCGAGGCGTGCAAGAGAAAAGAACCAAGGGAGTTGGCGTTTCATTTGATTGAAATACTCATCAACTGGGATATTTGCACGAAAATGGAGATAATCTTCGAGTACTTGGGAATCAAAATACCATTGTCCGTGGAAATTGCGAGTTACAAACCACTCAGGATTGAATATTTTTTCAGGACGAGGGCATGATATTGCGTTCAAAAGTTTACATTCAAATTCGTAATTTGAAAGGCGATATTCTGGTCCTGATCCTATGTTGTAGAAACGATTCCAGAAGTCAGGCGATACCCAATCTTCACAGAGATTAGCCATAGCACGACCAGAATCTTCTACGGTTGCCCACTCGAGCACACCACGAAGAGGTACGTGGAACATAATTGGATCGTAATTTTTAAGAATATCAGCATAAAGAATACCAGATTGACGAAGTGATACCCAATGTTTTATGCCACTTTCAACAAATGTTCGTTCGGCAATAGTTTTTGAAATAGCATAATGGTCATACACAGAAATACAGATTGGGTCGCCAGTACGCCCCCAATGAATTGGCTCGTTTCTGTCAGATGTTTGAGCTACAGTTCCAATATAGCAGACACGAATATCATCAGCATTAGGTTGAGCAAGTACAGCTTTTACAACATTTTTTGCTGCAGTAATATTTGTATTGCGTGTACGATTTGGGTAATAGTCTGTTTTAGGAGATACTAATCCCCCGATGTGAAGTACATAATCAGCACCTTCAGTTGCACGAAGCACATCATCATATTTAGTAAGATTGCCCCAAACTATTCTAATTTTGTCTTTAACTGGAGCCAAAAGTTTACGATTTTTCTTACTATCACGAGCAAGTACAGTAATATCAAAACGATCGAGACGCCCCATAAATTCTTGGAGAGTAGCCCATCCCATGTGCCCTGTTGCTCCTGTTATAAATACACGTTTTTTCATATTTGATTTTTTTCAATATAAGAATTTGCAAAGGTACAAAAAAAAGTTGAAATTTAAAATTTAGAAATTAAAAGTTTTTTTATTTTTATTTTCTACATTTTTTAATACAAAATCAACTGACTATATAGGCTTAATGTGAGTTTATTACAAATAAAAGTCACAGAGACATGAATTTCCTATCTGTTGTTTTATATTGGAATGATGTTTATATATTGTTTTTACTCTTTACTCTACGGATTGCTTTATAGTATATTTATCGTATATTTATAGTATATTTATCCTATATTTATAGTATGTTATAGTTAGGGTGAGTTAAGGAGTGAGAGAATAGAGACTATAGGAGTTATAGAGACTATAGGAATAATAGAGTCATAGGGACTATAGATAACTATGTGTTTTTAAAGATTTTTTTAATAATCTTTTGTTGTTATGAATATTTTTTGTTATCTTTGCATGTATGTTTGATTTGAGACGCATATTACGTTTGTTGCTGATATTTATTGTATTGGCTGGGGGTTGCTGTGTCTTTGGGAAGACTATGGAGTATAAAAGTGGTGGTTGTATTTTGTCTTATAATAGGGTTGGTGATTATGATGTTGAGGTTGGTGTGCAAAATAGTAGTCTGAAAGTGGAAAAAATATATATTCCCAATGAGATAAGTGTAGATGATACGACGTATTATGTTATAGGGATAGCTGATAATGCCTTTAATGGGAATAAGAATATTAGACGTGTGGTGTTTGACGCAGAGTGCGATGTGAGATATATAGGTGAGGGGGCTTTTGCGGGCTGTGGAAATTTGGTTGAGATTGAACTTCCTTCAAGTATAAAAGAAATAAAACCTTATACGTTTGCTTGGTGCGAGAAGTTGAAATTCATTGAGATACATAACTTTATAACTAAAATAGGGGAACGGGCTTTTTCGCATTGTAGGAATTTGCAGAGTATAGAAATGAGCGAAAATGTGGAGGAGATTGGTAATTATGCTTTTGCGTGGTGTCAGCAACTGACTAATTTTACGATTCCTAAAGGTACGAAACGATTGGGTTATGAAATTTTACAAGCGAATAATAATCTTGATACTCTGTTTTTTAATGCTATAAATTGTGAGACTTCTGGTGCATATTATGATGGCCGTGTTGAACGTACGATTGGGGCTTTTGAATATAATAAGGGGCTTACGTCGATTATTTTTGGTGAGGAGGTTGAGCATATTCCTGAGTATCTGCTTTATAATTGCTATGGCATTGACTCTATAGATTTTCCGAAATCGATAAGAGAGATTGATAGATTTGCGTTGCATAATACGGAGTGGTATAAGGCTGTGCAAAATGACATGGTGTATGTAAATGACATATTGTATAGTTACAAGGGCTCGGCGAAAGTGATAAGTGATACTTTGTTTGAAGACAAGACAACGAGAATTGCAGCATATTGCTTTTATGGGAATAATGGATTAAGAGCTATAACTCTACCCTCTTCGATTACGAATATTGGACAGTCGGCTTTTGAGGGTTGTGGTGAGTTAGAATACATTAAATTGCCATACGAAGTTGAGGTATTGGACGATAGGGCTTTTAAAGATTGTAAGAAATTAAAAGATATACAATTCAATCTTTTTGTTAAGAAGATTGGGAGTTATTGTTTTGCTGGATGTCATTCACTTGAAGAGATAAAACTGCCTACCGCAGTAAGAGAAATCGGGGTTGGTGTGTTTTATAATTGTTCAGCTCTACGTCAAATAAATATTCCGGATTCGGTAAAAACAGTAACTGCGGGGTGTTTTTCACGCTGTCAGAGTTTAGAGCGAGTTGCTCTTCACAGAAATATAACCGCTTTGGAGGAATATGCTTTTGCTGGTTGTGGGCGATTGGATTCGATTGAGATTGGGGAGAGATGTGAAATAATTGGTAGTCGAGCATTTTCGCATTGCGAAGAACTTTCAGATATAATTGTAGATGCTAAATCTGTAAGAATAGATCCTTTGGCTTTTTATAAGTGTAGAAGTTTATACTACATAGACATTAGTGGTGCGTATAGAATTGGAAGACGAGCATTTGGAAGTTGCGATAACTTGCGAGATGTAAGATTTGGGGAAGATTTGACTTACATATCAGATTATGCATTCGAAAATTGTGAGTCGTTATACTCAATAAGAATACCTCAAAGTGTTGATTATATTGGCAGATATGCATTTTGGATGTGCGAAAATTTGGGTGTATTGGAAATAGATAATGCAGAGGCTGAAATTGGTGCTCATGCTTTTGAGGGTTGTAGGAACATGTATGAGGCTACATTAGGAGAAAATATAACAGCTATTGGAAGTTATGCTTTTAACAAATGTCATTCGTTGAAAGGAATAAAGATAAAACATCCGATTGATGAGATTGGCGATAAATGTTTCGCACAATGTCATAATATGGAGTTTATAGATTTGCCACAAGGATTGACGCGAATTGGAGAGAAGGCATTTATTGATTGTGAGAATTTAGCTCAAATAACTATTCCTAACACAGTTGTAGAGATAGAAATTGATGCATTCAATAATTGTAAATTGATAGAACAGATAGTGTTGCCTAACGAAATTGTTTCTATTGGGAGAAAAGCTTTTTGGGGGTGTGCAAATTTAAAAACGATAGAAATACCCGAGTCTTTAAAGAATTTGGGTGAGCTTGCTTTTGGTGAATGTGAAGATTTGGGAGAAATAATATTTAATGCAAAAAAATGTGAGACCAATAAACCTGTATTTGAATATACGCAAAAGCCTAAAATTTTAACAATAGGCGATGCTGTACAAACTATTGACGATAGGATATTTGAGGGGATAAATATCGACAAAATCGTTATTCCAAAAAATGTTACAAGTATAGGCAAAAAGGCATTTGCTAATTCAACCTTAAATGAAATACGCCTATTTTCAGATAATGTGGAGATTGACAATACGGCATTTGACAACACTAGATGGAGCAAAAAGCAGACTGAAGAAATAGTGTATATAGATAATGCAGCATTTAAATATATAGGGAAGGATTTGCCAACAAAATTAGTCATCAAAGAAGGTACTACAGCAATAGCGGCAAACTTTATGGCAGGTAATAAAAATTTAAAAGAAATTATACTGCCTTCGAGTATTGAAATTATTGGTAGTCATGCGTTTGATGGTTGCTCTAATTTAGAGGATGTAATGTTACCTTACAATATATCCAACATAGAAAAATATGCATTTGCAAATTGTAATAGTATAAGATTTATAAAGTTATCACCATATATAACTAAGATAGGTGATTTTGCTTTTGAAAATTGTGTTGGTATTGATTCGATTACAATTGAACAGGGTTATTGTTCGATAGGCATTGGAGCTTTTAGGAATTGTAGTAATATGACAAAGGCAAATATAGGTGATAATATTACGGCAATAGGGAACATGGCTTTTGCCTATTGTTCGAATTTAAGAGGGATAAATGATGATAAAAAAATAATACTACCATCAAAAATAGAAATTATTGATGAAGCTACTTTTTATGACTGTGGGCAATTAAACGGTAAAATTGTACTACCGCACAATATTGCAACAATAAGAGATAGAGCATTTGAAGGGTGTAGAGGGTTGCACTCGGTGGAAATATCGGCAAAATTAGATTCACTAAGTTTTTCAGCATTTGACAGGGCTTATAACTTTACGCGATTTTTTTCATCTTCAAAACGCTACTCTGTTCATCAAGGTTTACTTTATTCAAAAAATAAGGAGATTTTATATTGTTGTCCAAAGGGATACAAAGGGACTTGCATCATAGATGAAGAGACAAGAATAATAAGTGGTAAAGCATTCAATAATTGTACAAACATTCAACAAATTATATTGGCTGGTGCTGAAATAGTTGATAATTATGCTTTCAAAGGATGCTCAAAACTAACAAGAGTAGTACTTAGCAAAAATTTCAGTAAATTTAATAATCAAATATTCCAAGGTTGCAAAAGTTTAACCAATATAGAAATAAAAAAAGAGAATAATCACTATAAGTCAATTAACGGAGTAATATATACTTCGGATATGGAAACTTTGGTATATTGTCCACAAGGGAAAAAAGGAGTTATTAAAGTTCCAAAGTCAGTAAGATATA
The DNA here is from genome assembly GCA_045629685.1 of Candidatus Aphodosoma sp. Classification (GTDB taxonomy): domain Bacteria; phylum Bacteroidota; class Bacteroidia; order Bacteroidales; family Paludibacteraceae; genus Aphodosoma. The sequence goes on from JAZQRP010000227.1 coordinate 10,831, forward strand.
TAGCAGATTATGCTTTTTATAATTGCAATCAATTAGAGAAAATAATTATACACAACAATATAAAAACAATAGGAAAAGATGCATTTACAGGATGCAATGCCCAACAATTATGAAAAATTTAGTATTTGTAACACATAATGTCCATAAATCAGAAGAGGTTCAAGCGATTATAGGCAACCATTTTGAGATAAAAAATTTGTCGGAATTGAATATTTTTGAAGATATTCCGGAAACAGGAAGTACGTTTAAAGAAAATGCATTACAAAAAGCAGAATACGTGTACAGAAAATTGGGATGCAATTGTTTTGCAGATGATAGTGGATTAATGGTTGACGCACTGAATGGAGAACCTGGGGTATATTCGGCAAGATATGCAGGAGAACCAACAAATATGCAACACAATATAGAAAAACTACTAAATAATTTAAAGGGGCAAAAGAACAGAAATGCACAATTTAAAACAATTATTGCCGTTATACTGAATGGTGAGAAATATTTTTTTGAAGGCGAAATACAAGGAAAAATAATTGATACACCACAAGGTAATGGAGGCTTTGGTTATGATCCTATATTCATCCCAGATGGATATGACAAAACATTTGCAGAACTTCCTGCAGAAGTCAAAAATAAAATTTCGCATCGCGCTATTGCTATGCAAAAATTCACTGATTTTCTTAATTCAAAATAACAAACTACTATACATTTAATATCCAAAATATGAAAAAGTCATTATTTTTATTAATTTGTGTATTATGCATTGTAAATTATGCACTATCACAATCGGCTATGGGCTCTTGGACTACGCACATATCATACAATAATGTAAATCAAATAACTCAATCAAATGAAAAAATTTATGGAATTAGTGCAGGTGCTCTATTTTCAATACACAAAGAGGATGAAATTATAGAATACTATTCAAAAACATTTGGTCTGAATGATAACAATATACGTACTATAAAATTTTCAGACAAAAACAATCTGCTATTTATAGCCTACGAAAATTCAAATATAGATATTTTGTATGAGGATGGTGAGATTATAAATATTACGGACCTTTATCGCAAAGCGATGAGTGGTAGCAAAAAGATAAATGATATTTGTTTTTTTAATAATACCGCTTATTTGGCTTGTGATTTTGGCATCACATCATTAGATTTAAAGAAACAAGAATTTAATGAGACTTATGTCATCGGAGAGGGGGGGAATATAGAAAAAATTATCAATATTGCAATTTATGCTGAAGAGATATATGCAATGACAGAAAACGATATATTGCATTGTTTGATGAATAAAAACATGCTC
>JAZQRP010000228.1:0-7068 GCA_045629685.1 Candidatus Aphodosoma sp.
GTTAATGGGGGGGGTAAATAGGGTTTTATGCAACTAAAAGTATTAACTTTGTGAAAAAAAAGAAAAATAAATCTGTAGTCATTTGGTTGGATGATAAAAAATGCTTATCTTTGTAAATTAAAATTATTGTATCTGAAAAATTAATTTATGATGGGAAATTTTAAAGAGAAAATAAGGAAGAGTGATATTTTTTCTCATTTATCTTCAATAGGTTATCTTCCGAGATGGCTTGTTTTGATGCTTGATACATTGTTGTGTTTGGTTGCGTATATAGTTGCGTATCAATTGTCGTATCGTTACTATTATTTCCAATTTGTTGATGTTGAGCTTTATAAATTGACCAATATTTTGATTACTTTGGGGTGTCAAATTGTATGGTTTTGGGTATTTCATACCTATTCGGGTATTGTTCGATATTCGACATTTGTGGATATAACAAAGATATTGTCTTCGGTGGTTTGCAATATGTTAACGTTATTTTTGATTCATTTTTTAACAAAATGGGTTGCGGGTGATGGTATATTTTTGCGTGTTGGTATTGTGTTTTATGGTGTTTTTGCTTTTTTGCTTTTGATGTTTTTGCGAGTTTTGGTGAAAACACTTTACGATGTATTTGTTGTGAATTCGGGACGAACAGTGGCAGTTGTTGTTTATGGAACAAAATCAGCAGGTATTTCGATTGCAAAGATGATACGTTCACAAGCTGATTCACGTTACCGAGTGGTTGGTTTTATTGATGATAGGAGTAATCAGGATATGCAAATATTTGGGTTGCCGATATATTCGACTAAAAATAAAAAAATGATGTCGTTATTGCTCAAAAAAGGAGTGAAGGCTGTTGTGGTGTCGCCATTGAAAATGAATGAAGTAGATGTTAAACCTAATTTGAATGAATTTATTGATGCTGGATTTCAGCTTTTAATGATACCTCAATTAACGAATTATAAAGAGGGTGATGATATAGAAGAATTTAATGTAGAGCGTAATTTGCGAAAGATTCAGATTGAGGATTTATTGGGACGTAAGCCTATTGAGATAGATAAAAAGCCTATAGAAAAGATGGTTGCGGGTAAAGTGATTATGATTACAGGTGCAGCTGGTTCTATAGGTAGTGAGATAGTGAGACAGTTGTCGACATTTAATCCTCGAAAATTGATATTAGTTGACAATGCAGAGACGCCATTGCATAATATAAAATTGGAAGTAACAGAGAAGTTTAAGGATATTGAATATGCATTTGAAATTGCAGATGTTAGAATGCGAGGTAGGATTGAAACTATTTTTTCTGAAATGAGACCTAATGTTGTGTTCCATGCAGCAGCTTATAAGCATGTTCCTTTAATGGAGGACAATCCTTCGGAATGTGTGTTAGCGAATGTAAAAGGAACTCAAAATGTGGCTGATATGGCAGTTAAATATGGAGTTGAGTCATTTGTGATGGTTTCTACGGATAAAGCTGTCAATCCTACAAATGTTATGGGTTGTTCTAAGCGAATTGCTGAAATTTATGTACAAAGTTTGTCTAAAAAATTGTCTAAACAAGAGGGAAAAGTAACCCGTTTTATAACTACTCGTTTTGGAAATGTTCTTGGGTCGAATGGATCTGTAATACCTCTTTTTAGGCAACAAATAGAAAATGGAGGTCCTGTTACGGTTACACATCCTGATATTATTCGATATTTTATGACCATTCCGGAGGCATGTCAGTTGGTTTTGGAGGCAGGAACAATTGGGAATGGAGGTGAAATATTTGTTTTTGATATGGGGATGCCTGTTAAAATAGCGGATTTGGCAAAGAAAATGATTCGTTTATCTGGTTTAGAGCCAGGAGTTGATATTAAAATTGAATATACGGGATTGCGTCCAGGAGAGAAGTTGTATGAAGAGTTGTTGAATAATGAAGAGTTGGTAAAACCTACTTCTCATAATAAGATAATGATTGCGAATGTTAGAGAGTACGAATATGATGATATGTTGCCTATGTATGACAAATTATTTGAATATTCTAAGGCATATCAAAATTATCTTGTTGTTCGTGCGATGAAAGAGATGGTGCCAGAATATAAATCGCAGAATTCAGTTTATCAAAAGATAGATGTAGAACTGAAGAAATAGTTATATAATTAACCTTATAATATTGTACTTATGAAAGGAATCGTTCTTGCTGGTGGTAGTGGTACTAGGTTGTATCCTATTACAAAAGGTATCTCTAAACAATTGATGCCGATTTATGATAAACCGATGGTTTATTATCCAATTTCGGTGTTAATGTTGGCAGGAATCCGAGAAATTCTTATTATTTCCACACCACATGATTTACCAGGTTTTAAACGTTTGCTTGGTGATGGTTCTGATTATGGAGTGCGTTTCGAATATGCTGAGCAACCAAGTCCTGATGGATTGGCACAAGCATTTACTATTGGTGCTGATTTTATTGGCGATGATACAGCATGTCTTGTGCTTGGCGATAATATATTTCATGGAGCTGGATTTACTAAAATGTTGAAAGAGGCGGTGCGTACAGCAGAAGAAGAGCAAAAAGCAACTGTATTTGGTTATTGGGTTAATGATCCAGAGCGTTATGGAGTAGCTGAATTTGACGATAATGGTAATTGTTTGTCAATAGAAGAAAAGCCTGCAAACCCAAAATCAAATTACGCAGTGGTAGGTCTGTATTTCTATCCAAATAAAGTTGTAGAGGTTGCAAAACATATCAAACCATCAGCTCGTGGTGAATATGAAATTACTACTGTTAATCAAGAGTTTTTGGCTGATGGTGAGTTGAAAGTTCAAACTTTGGGTCGTGGTTTTGCATGGCTTGATACAGGTACCCATGATTCGCTTTCAGAAGCATCAACTTATATTGAAGTATTAGAAAAACGACAAGGATTGAAGATAGCATGTTTGGAAGCTATTGCTTATCGTCAAGGATGGATTACAGAGGCGCGTATGCGTGAGTTGGCTCAGCCAATGATAAAAAATCAATATGGTCAATATCTTATAAAGGTTATTGATGAAATTAAAGGAACTGGTAAGCCAAATTTAGATTGATTATGGATGTAATAAAAACTAAGATAGATGGTGTAGTGATAATTGAGCCAAAAGTTTTTTGTGATGCGCGCGGATATTTTTTCGAGAGTTTTTCACAAAGAGAATTTGAAGAAAAAGTGCGTAAGATTAACTTTGTGCAAGACAATGAAAGTCTGTCGAGTTATGGGGTGATGCGAGGTTTGCATTTTCAGCGTCCGCCATTTGCACAAAGCAAGTTGGTTCGTTGTGTAAAGGGACGTGTGCTTGATGTAGCAGTTGATATACGTAAAGGTTCGCCTACATACGGACAACATGTAGCAGTAGAATTGAGCGAAGAAAATCATCGTCAATTTTTTGTACCACGAGGTTTTGCGCATGGTTTTGTTGTGTTGAGTGAAACGGCAGTGTTTCAATATAAATGTGATAACTTCTATGCTCCAGAGGCAGATGGAGGAATAAATATTAAGGATGATACGTTGGATATAGATTGGCAAATTCAGATAGAAAAAGCCATATTATCAGAAAAGGATCTTAAACATGTTAGTTTGAAAGATTTCGATTCGCCATTTGATTATAATGTAAATCTCTATCCCGAATTTGAGTGAAATGAAAACAATACTTGTAACAGGAGCAAATGGTCAGCTTGGTAATGAAATGCGTATTATTGCTGAAAGTAGCAGTGATAGGTACATCTTTACAGATATTAATCAAGTAGAAGGCGTAGAAACATTTTATCTTGATATAACAGATTTAGATGCAGTTCGTAAGTATGTGTTAGATAATAATATTGATGTTATTGTCAATTGTGCTGCTTATACAAATGTCGATGCTGCAGAAGCGAATGAGGATTTAGCAGAAAAATTGAATGCTGAAGCACCAGAAAATCTTGCGAAAGCAATGAAAGAGGTTGGTGGTTTGCTTGTTCAGATTTCAACAGATTATGTTTTTGGAAAAGAAGCATATAATGTACCATGTAGAGAAGAGCAACAAGGTACACCGACAGGAGTTTATGGTATTAGTAAGTTGCATGGTGAGAAGCGAATAAAAGAGGTCGGTTGTGATTATGTGATTATTCGTACAGCGTGGTTGTATTCTGAGTTTGGTAAGAATTTCTGTAAGACAATGATGAATCTTACAGAAACAAAACCACAATTAAAAGTTGTTTTTGATCAAGTAGGTACACCTACATACGCATACGATTTAGCAAAAGCTATTGAGGTAGTAATCGAAAAATTTGATAGTACACAAGTTGGTGTGTATCATTATTCAAACGAAGGGGTATGTTCATGGTTCGATTTTACTAAAATGATTGCAGAATATAATGGTACAACAGCTTGTGATATTCAACCATGTCATAGTGATGAATTTCCAAGTCCAGTGAAACGACCTTCGTATTCTGTACTTGATAAAACAAAAATAAAAGAAGTTTTTGGTGTAGAAGTTCCATATTGGATAGATTCGCTAAAGAAATGTATTAATAATTTGAAAAATTAATTTTATGAAGCGCAATATAGTAATTACAGGTGGTGCAGGATTTATTGGTTCACATGTAGTTCGTTTGTTTGTAAACAAATATCCTGAATACAATATAATAAATGTTGATAAATTGACATACGCAGGTAATCTTGCAAATTTAAAAGACATTGAAAATAAGCCTAATTACAAATTTGTAAAAATGGATATTTGTGATTTTGATGCGTTTTACCAATTGATGCAAGATGAGAAAGTGGATGGTATTATACATCTTGCGGCAGAGAGTCATGTTGATAGAAGTATTAAAGATCCGTTTACATTTGCACGTACTAATGTGATGGGTACATTGTCGCTTCTTCAAGCAGCAAAATTGTATTGGGAAGCACAACCAGAAAAGTATGAAGGTAAACGTTTCTATCATATTTCTACAGATGAGGTATATGGCGCACTTACAATGAATCATCCAGAAGGAATTGAGCCTCCATTCAAAACTGTGGCTTCATCTGAAGGACATAAAGCATACGGGGATGATTTTTTCTATGAAACAACAAAATATAATCCTCACTCACCATATTCAGCATCAAAAGCATCGTCAGACCATTTTGTACGTGCGTTCCATGATACATACGGAATGCCTACAATTGTGACAAATTGTTCAAATAATTATGGACCATATCAATTCCCTGAAAAATTGATACCATTGTTTATTAATAATATCCGTCATCGTAAACCATTGCCTGTGTATGGTAAGGGTGAAAATGTGCGTGATTGGTTATTTGTAGAGGACCACGCACGTGCGATTGATGTAATATTTCATAATGGTAAAATTGCTGAAACATACAATATTGGCGGATTTAATGAGTGGAAAAATATTGACCTTATTAAGGTTATGATTGCTACAGTAGATAGAGTATTAGGTAATCCAGAAGGACATTCATTGGAGTTGATTACGTATGTGACAGACCGTCTTGGACATGATGCACGTTATGCAATTGATTCAACAAAATTGCAAAAGGAATTAGGATGGGAACCATCGCTCCAATTCGAAGAAGGTATTGAGCGCACAGTGCGTTGGTATCTCGATAATCAAGAGTGGATGGATAATATTACTTCGGGTGAGTACGAGAAGTATTATGAGGAAATGTATAAAAATCGTTGATGAAAATTTTATAAATATGAATTATGGCGCAAGATCTTAAGTCTAAAACCATATCAGGAATGATATGGAGTGCTGTTCAAAAATTTGGAAATATGGGAATTTCCTTTATTTCTAATATTGTGCTTGCGCGTATGTTAACGCCAGATGATTATGGGTGTATTGGAATGTTAGCTATATTTATAGTAGTATCTAATACATTTGTAGATGGTGGTTTTGGTTCTGCATTGATACAAAAGAAAGAACCAACGCAACAAGATTATTCTACAATATTTTGGTGGAACATATTTGTATCATCTTTGTTGTATGGTGTGTTGTATTTAGGTGCACCATTTATTGCTGAATTTTATCATATGCCTTTGCTATCTTCTGTTTTACGAGTGCAAGGTATTGTGTTGATTATAAATTCGTTGAACATTATTCAAACCAATCAATTAAGAAAACAACTTAAATTTAAACGACTTGCAAATGTTACTATTATAGCACATATTATAGCAGCGGTTTTAGCTATTGTTTTAGCATGGAAAGGTTGGGGAGTATGGGCATTGGTTGCACAACAAATAATAGCAAGTTCTGTTATATCTATTTTGTTGTGGATACTTAATAAATGGTTACCAGATTTATCTTTTTCAAAAGAATCATTTAAACAATTGTTTGGATTTGGCAGTTTTATACTTGTTTCAAATTTGTTAAATACATTTTGCAATAATATACAAGGTCTGTTAATTGGTCGATTTTTCTCGCCAGCGATAATGGGGTATTATGCGCAAGCTCATAAATTGGAGAGTCTCGCAAGTCATAGTTTTACAACTGTTATTGAACAAGTATCTTACCCAGTTTTATCTAAATTTCAATCGGATGATGTGGCATTGAAGAGTGTTTTTTATAAATTGGTATCAACACTTGTTTATATTTCTTTTCCATTAATGTTGTTATTAATATTATTGGCTGAGCCTTTAGTTCTTATTGTTTATGGAGAGAAATGGTTTGCATCCATTTATTATTTTCAGATTCTTTGCGTAGCAGGTATGAGTGCAACCTTTCATGGTGTTCATTATTACGTTGTTGCTTGTAAAGGAAAAAGTCGTGATCTGTTTATTGCAACTATAGTAAAACGTTCTTTTGCATTGATAGTTCTTGTTGTGTGTATGTATATATGGCATATTAATGGTTTAGTTTGGGGTGTTGCTATTGGAGCTTGGATTATAGCATTTATTAATGCTTGGTTGGTTAATAAACATATAGGATATAACTTATATCATCAATTTAAAGATTTACTACCTACTGTTTTTTTATCTTTTATAGTTTTTGTATTTGTGTATTTTGTTACTAAAAATGTAGAATGTAATATGTATTTTAAATGTTTATTTGTATTCTTAATTTATATTGGTTTGTATATAGGTATGTCT
>JAZQRP010000229.1:0-1852 GCA_045629685.1 Candidatus Aphodosoma sp.
GGTTGTAAAGCTGTTATCGCTGACCCTGTAGTTGTTGATGAGTTGCAAGATGTAGCTCGTATCAGTGGTCGTCCTGAAATTCCAAATCTCTCTATCTTCCATGCATTGAACCAAAAAGCTATTGCTCGTCGTTATGCAAAAGAGGTAGGTAAAGCATACGAAGAATTGAATGTAATCGTAGCTCACCTTGGTGGTGGTGTTTCTGTAGGTGCTCACCAAAAAGGTAAAGTAATCGACGTAAACTGCGCATTGGGTGGTGATGGTCCTTTTTCTCCAGAACGCGTTGGTACACTTTCAGCTTCAGGCTTGATGAACCTCTGTTTCTCAGGTAAATATACAAAAGACGAAGTTAAGAAAATGTTGATCGGTAATGGTGGTTTGATGGCTCACCTCGGTTTGAACGATGCTTATCAAGTAGAAATCAAAGCTGAAAAAGAAGGTGACCCACAAGCTAAACTTATCTACGATGCAATGGCATATCAAGTAGGTAAAGCTATCGGTGATAAAGCTGCTGTATTGAAAGGTAAAGTAGATGCTATCCTTGTTACTGGCGGTATTGCATACGGTAAAGGTTTCGTAAAATATATCGCTGACATGGTTGAGTTTATCGCTCCTGTGAAAGTATATCCAGGTGAAGACGAACTTGGTGCATTGGCATCTAATGGTCTTCGCGTGTTGAATGGCGAAGAGTGCTTGAAATATTAATATTGTGTTATTTATTAAAAAAGGAGGTTATGTCAAAAATTGACATAACCTCCTTTTTTATGTATAGGTTGATAAATATTTTATCTTTCGTGGTCGCAATAGATGCAACGATAGATGCCATTTTCTCCCTTATAATAGAGATTTTTGGCAGGTTCGATTGTGGTGATGCAACGATGATTTGAGCATTTACCTCCTTCGATTAGTTCTATTTCCTCTTTTCTAGCCTCTTGATTTTTCCATTCGAGAAGGGTATAGATGAGCGACATACGCACAAATTTACCATTCTCTACTTGGCGGAAATATGCAGCACGAGGGTCGTTGTCCACTTCAGGAGTGATTTCGTTTACGCGAGGAAGTGGGTGAAGTACAATCATATCCTTTTTGCCCAACGCCATTTTCTCGGTGTCGAGAATGAACGAATCTTTAAGGCGTTCGTATTGCGCTTTATCCTCAAAGCGTTCTTGTTGAACGCGAGTCATATACAACACATCCACCATAGGCATAGCCTCTTCGAGAGTATTTACCTCTACATATTTTAGACCATTAGCATCGCACACATCGTGTTTGATATAGTCAGGCAAACGGAGTTCGTCAGGTGCAATAAGCACGAACTTCACACCTTCGTAGCGACCCATAGCTTTGATGAGCGAGTGCACTGTGCGACCGTATTTTAAGTCGCCACAAACACCAACAGTAAGATGGTCGAAACGACCAAGTTCGCGACGGATAGTGAGAAGGTCGGTGAGTGTTTGCGTAGGGTGACTATGTCCACCATCGCCAGCATTAATCACTGGTATAGAAGCATATTGCGATGCAATGAATGGTGCACCCTCTTTAGGGTGACGCATAGCAATGATGTCGGCAAATTGAGATATCACGCGAGCAGTGTCGGCAACGGTTTCACCTTTACTAACCGATGAGTTGGCAGCATCGGAGAATCCGAGCACATTGCCCCCTAATTCCATCATGGCAGCAGTGAAACTGAGGCGAGTGCGTGTGCTTGGTTCATAGAATAGAGTAGCCAATTTTTTTCCACGGCAAGCATCGGCATATTTAGCGCGATTGTCGATGATATCCAATGCACGAAGCATAAGTTGTTCGATTTCTTCAACAGTGAAATCGGTAGGATCTATTAAGTGACGCATAA
>JAZQRP010000230.1:0-4156 GCA_045629685.1 Candidatus Aphodosoma sp.
GCTGCTTTTTTAATTTTAAAAATTTTACAATTTTTTCTTGCATAATAAAAAACTATTCGTAATTTTGCGAACAATATTTTGAATCATGACTGATATAAATAAACAAGAGAAAATAGCTCGCTATGCCAAAGCAATGGGACATCCGACAAGAGTCGCCATACTTCAGTTTCTTGCCAATCAAGAGACTTGTTATTTTGGAGATATTCACGAAGAACTACCTATTGCTAAAGCTACTGTTTCTCAACATCTAAAAGAACTAAAAGAAGCAGGACTTATTCAAGGCGAGATAGAAGCTCCTAAAGTTAAATATTGTATCAATCGTGAAAATTGGAAATTAGCACAAGAATTGTTTAATGAATTTTTTGAACAATGTTCTTGTAAGAAAGGCTGCTGTCAATAACAGCACTTTTTTTTAAAAATATTGTTCGTTGTTTTACGAATTACAAACAAAAAAATAAAAATGTATGAAAAACATCTATCTGACATTAGCATTGCTTTCAATTCTTTTCGCAAGTTGCGATAGAGAATATTATGAGGATATGGATGACATCCCTACTGAAAGCATAAGATTCAAAGAACTAAGTGTTTCAAAAGATACTGCACTGATGTTTGACACCATCGTGTTAAAAGCCATCGCAGAAGGTGAAGATTTGCAGTATAAATGGCAGAAAAACGGGGGTTCTCTTGTCTCCAAAAAAGATGACCCAAGCACAGCGTACTTTTGGGGATGTCCAACTTGTACGGGATGGCTTACAGTAGGTTGTACGGTTTCAAATTCATTCGGTGCTTATACCAAAGACACTAACGTTTATATTTTAAAACAATGGATAAAATAAAATACATTTTAATATTAGTTCTAAGTTTAAGTTACCTAAAACTAAATGCCCAATGCTGTGGCGCAGGTAATCCTATTTCTATTTCAAATGTAGATCAAAGCATTAGCAGAAAAAACCTTCAAATATCATTTGATTATCGACATAGTAAAACTGATACTTATTATGAAGGTTCTGAAGTATCAGACTTCGATTTCTTAGGCAAACTTAAATATGCCAAATATGACTTTATGAATTTAGGTGTCGGATATGGCGTCACAAATAGATTAACAATTCAAGGACAATTGGGTTATTACATACAAAAGAAAGAAAATTTTATCAACGAAAATATACCTGATGCCGCAGCTTCGGGTATTGGTGATTTCGCACTTAATCTTAGTTATATGATATTCCGTGACTTGCAAAGAGGAATAGAATTGACACCTTTTGTGATTGTGAAATTTCCAATAGGAAAATTTGATTGCGAAAGCGAAGGTGTAAAACTGCCTATTTCAATGCAGCCTTCCTCTGGTAGCTTTAAGTACAGCGCAGGATTTTCATTTTATAGCAATGTTTCGCAGCGTTGGTATTTAACAGCTTACGGATTATATGAATATGCACAGCGGATTATCTCAAATAACTTCGACTATCAATATGGTGACTTGTTCTATTTCAATGTTTCAGCATTTCATCGTTCTACGGAAAACTTATCGCTTGGATTGCAGTTGGCATACGAGTTTCAAGACAGAGCAAAGAGTCGTGGAGAAATACTTGTTGGAACGAAATATAATCTTCTCAGAATCACACCTTCTTTAATGTATAAGTTGTCAAAACAGTGGCAGTTGGCGTGCTTTGTTGAGATTCCGATATGGCGTAAAGTCATGAGTATTCAAATGTCGAATAAATGGGCATTACAAACTAAAATCATTTATAACATAAATCTTAAAAAAAGGTATTAATTATGAAACAGAAAGCATTAAAACTAATTGTATTTATTGTTGCATTATTGTCAATGTCAACAGTTTATGCACAAACAACTTCATCAAACAAAGAATTGGTAGAAGTGATTTATTTTCATGGCAAAAAACGTTGTGTTACATGTAATGCCATAGAAAAATTGTCGCAAGAAGTTGTTAACGAACAATTTTCATCGCAAGTGGCAGATGGAACTGTAGTATTTAAAATTGTTGATATTACCACAAAAGACGGTGAAGCTCTTGCTGATCATTTTGAAGTGGCATGGTCATCTCTTTTTGTTAATAAAATTGAAGGTAGGAAAGAGCAAGTCAATGATATGACAAAATTTGCCTTTGCCAATGCACTAAACAAACCTGAAGAATTTAAAAAAGGACTTACTGAAAAGATTAACGGTTTATTAAATGGAAAATAGTTTATGGAATTATTGCAAACATTATTGGAAAGCAGTTCAACGCCTATTATAACTGCATTCCTGTTGGGTTTAATAACAGCAATGTCACCTTGTCCTTTAGCGACAAATATCGCTGCCATTGGGTTTATCGGCAGAGATATAGAAAACAGAAAAAGAGTTTTCTTTAATGGGATTCTATATACATTGGGTAGAGTTGTTGCATATACACTTTTAGGCATAATCTTGATTGTCATAATAAAAGGCGGTTCGAGTTTCTTCGGATTACAAAAGTTTATTGGCAAATATGGAGAAATGATAATAGGACCTGCGCTTTTGTTGATAGGTATTCTTATGCTATTTAGCAATAAATTAAGATTGCCATCATTTGTCTTGAAAAGTGATGGAGAGAATGTTGCAAAAAGAGGAAGTTGGGGAGCTTTTTTACTCGGTATATTATTCTCTTTAACATTCTGCCCTTCGAGTGGTATTTTCTATTTTGGTATGCTTATACCGCTTTCGGCATCAGTAACAATGGGTTATTTGTTGCCTATAATATTTGCTATTGCTACGGCTTTGCCTGTTTTGGTAGTAGCTTGGATTTTAGCTTTCAGTGCGGAACAGATAGGTAAAGTTTATGGACAGATACAAAAAATTCAGAAATATCTAAATATTATAATCAGCTTACTTTTTATGTTAATCGGAATTTATTATTGTATAACAATTTATTTATAAAACTATGGAAATTAAAGTATTAGGACCTGGTTGTTCTAAATGTAAGACAACTTATAACGTAATTGAAAAATTTATTAAAGATAATAATATCAATGCAGAACTAATCAAAGTTGATGATATTATTGAGATTATGAATTACAATATCCTAACAACACCTGCTGTTGTCATTGATGGTGAAGTCAAGGTTAAAGGATATGTTCCATCGGAAAAAGAACTTAAACAACTTTTGGGATTATGATACAAAAATTTGCAGATTGGTTGGTTTATGGCATCTTCGGATTAGATGCAGCCACCTCATTCGGGATTGCGGTTAATTTCTTTTTTTACGATACTATAAAGATTGTTATATTACTCTTTGTCATTAGTTTCGTGATGGGAATCATCAATGCATATTTTCCGATAGAAAGGTTACGTCAGTTTCTCACAACGCACAAACTTTACGGTTTGGATTATTTTATGGCTGCATTATTTGGAGGCATAACACCATTCTGTTCATGCTCATCAGTTCCTTTGTTTATCGGATTTGTAAAAGGTGGAATTCCGTTAGGCGTTACTCTTACTTTCTTGATTGCGTCTCCGCTTGTCAGTGAAGTTGCAGTAGCAATGTTTCTTGGCATATTTGGCGTAAAAGCGACGCTTATTTATATAGTAAGTGGCACGGTGTTGTCGATGATTGCTGGTTTTATTTTAGGAAAAATGCGTCTTGAACCATATTTGAGCGATTGGGTTAAGAAAGCGCAGCAACAATCAAATAAACAAAGTGAAATTTGGGAATCGGAGAAAACGCCTTTCGTGAAACGATTGCCTACCATTACTCGTGATTCTTGGGGTATTGTACGAGGCGTTTTGATATATATTATAGTAGGTATAGGTATTGGCGCAACGATGCATGGCTATATCCCTGAAGGATTTTTTGAACGCTTTTTATCTGCTGAAAATTGGTGGGGTGTACCATTGGCTGTTGTTTTGGCAGTTCCGATGTACGCCAATCCTGCAAGTATTGTCCCTATCGTTGAAGTGTTTGTGGCAAAAGGAATTCCGCTTGGTACAGCTATCGCATTTATGATGGCTGTTATAGGACTCTCTATCCCAGAAGCAACAATGCTTAAAAAAGTAATGACATGGAGACTTATAGCAATTTTCTTTGGTGTGGTTACATTATTGATAGTAATATCAGGTTATTTGTTTAATTGGATTTTATGAAAGTATTGAGATTGTCTTTGTGTATCGTTTTAACCCTTTT
>JAZQRP010000231.1:0-18135 GCA_045629685.1 Candidatus Aphodosoma sp.
TCTACCATATGCGACACGAACGGCATAGCCGATGCAGCTCGCAACACCTCCATCTGCTCGAATACATTCTTTACCTCGATATACTCCACCCCACCAGTATTCACATTCGTCACTGTAGCTATCATTTTAGTAGTCGAATGCGAATAAGCCTCTTGATCAAACAGATCAAGCGTAAACGGAACCTCATAAAAGGCAAAATCTTTATTGATAATATTACCCGAAGTAAGCAATGAATAAAACCCCATATAACGTTTATCTCGCGAGAAACGCTTATTATAACGAATTGCACGACCACGCTGACCCGAAAGATAATTCACACCAAAAAGCACACCAGCCGACGTAGCATAAATAGCATCAACTTTTATACCTTCATCCATCAACACATCAAGCACTGCTGCAGTATACATACCACGCATAGCACCGCCTTCCAATACTAATGCTGTTCGTTTTTTTAATTCACAATTCATAATTATAATTTCCCTACTCCGTGTTCCTTATTCCATACTCCCTATCATCACTTCATTTCCACAACCGTAATGCCTGCACCTCCAAATTGCACATGCTCATCGCGATACGACTTAACCATAGATGCCTGATGCAAATAATCCCGAATTGCTTGACGCAAAGCACCAGTGCCTGTACCATGCAGTATTCTCACTTGCGTAGCCGACACCATAGCGGCATCATCAATGAAATAAACCACCGCTTGCAAAGCCTCATCTACACGCATACCACGCACATCAATATCTTGTTTAAACGTAAGTTGGCGATTACGAATATCTTCCGTTGCATTCGAGCTTCGTTGAGCTGCCATACGTTGTTCTGCCTGCTTAGCTTGACCTGCCGACACTCTCTCCAAACGATTAAGCGCAACAGTAGATTTAATCTGACCAAAAGTCACAATAGCGGCTTTACCTTGTATTTCAAGCAATTTACCTATCACATTCTGACCTGCAATCTGCACATGTTCACCGACTTCAAGAGGTTTTTGCTGTTTTTTAGGAGCTGATTGCTGTGCACCTCGCTCCATCTTCTCACGCAATTTACCCACCTCTTCACGACTTTTGCGAGTTGCCTCTTTATCGGCTTGTGTCTCTTTTATGATACGTATAGTCTTCTCTATCTCTTTATTAGCTTGCGAAAGAATCTCAGCAGCCTCTTGTTTTGCTTGACGCAACGTCTCTTTCTCCTTCACTCGCATTCCCTCAATCAACTGCTCGTATCGTTCAGTCAATTGCTGCAAGCGTATCTCTTTATCCTTCACCTGCTGACGCTTATTCTCCCAATAACGCTTATCACGCGCCACATCTTGAAGGTGTTTATCAAAATCGACCTGCTCCGAACCGACCATCTCTGACGCTGCAGCAATCACATCTTCAGGCAAACCAATCTTACGCGCAATCTCTATCGCAAACGACGAACCTGCTGTACCTATCGACAACATAAACAATGGGCGCATCTGATTTCTATCATATAGCATCGCACCATTCACGATTCCCTCGGTCTGCGCTGCAAAGTGTTTAAGATTTGTATAGTGAGTAGTAATAACACCAAACACTTTATTCTTATTGAATCTATCCAACACTGCCTCGGCAATAGCACCACCCAACTGAGGCTCAGTACCTGTACCAAATTCGTCAATCAACAAAAGACTCTTGCCATTGCTGAATTTGATACAATTTTTCATATTCAACAAGTGCGAAGAGTAAGTCGAAAGGTCATTTTCGATACTTTGCTCGTCACCAATATCAATAAATATTGACTTAAACAGGCCTGCACGACTGCGTTCATGCAAAGGTATCGGCAAACCACATTGCAACATATATTGCAACAATCCAACGGTCTTTAAACATACCGACTTACCTCCCGCATTCGGACCCGAAATCAACAATATTCGTTGTTTTTTTGTAAGTTTTATAGTAAGAGGTTCGATTTTACGACCTTGTCGAGTGAGCGACATTTCGAGCAACGGATGACGTGCCTCATGCCAATCTACCTCACAATCAGATACCAAATAAGGTTTTATAGCTCTGATAGATATCGAGAATTGCGATTTGGCACGCAAAGCATCTACCTCAGCCAAGAAATATACCGACTGAGCAATAGCCTCATAATAAGGTCGAACCGAATTGGTAAATTCCACCAATATACGAATAATCTCACGACGCTCTTCATTCTCCAATTCACGAAGACGATTATTCACCTCCACTACAGCAGTAGGTTCAACGAATGCTGTCTTACCTGTAGCCGATTCGTCATGAATAATACCCTGAATCTTACGTTTATTCATCGCCGCCACAGGTATCACCAAACGTCCTTCACGAATAGTCGGTGCAGCCTCCTTATCTACAATGCCCGATGCCTGCGCTTGACGTAATATAGCATTAAGTGTTTTTGAAATACTACTTTGTGCTGACAATATCGAACGACGAATCTCTGCCAACTGTGGTGATGCAGTATCTTTTACCTCGCCATATTTATTGATAATACGATCTATTTCTCGCTCAATATCAGGAAACAATTCCACGGATTCAGTCATCTTAATCAAAGCAGGGAATCGCTCCTCATCGCGCGCACGAAGATAAGAAGTTACAGCACGCAACGTTGAAACATTCAATCGCAAATCAACAACATCCTTCACATCAAGGAAAGTGCCATCGGCTTGAGTACGAGCAAAAGCTGGTCTCAAATCTGCCAACGAGCCCAACGGCAATCCTTCTCCCGTCTCGGTTAATAACGTCATCATCTCTTCTATCTGAGTGAGCGACAACACTATCACATCAAAATCAGACGAAAAAGCCATTGCATCAATCAACTCTGATCCTTGCTGACTGACGCATCGCTCTTTTATCAACCCACGAATTTGGTCGAACGATATTTTATTTTCAAAGTTTTTTGGATAAAGCATTTATTGAATTAAGAATTAAGAATTAAGAATTAAGAATTAACAACTTCATTGTTGATTTTTGAATTTAAACAAACTTAATTGCTCTCACTTATATTATCCGTTTTATTAGTTAAAATTTTTCGCTTCGCTCAACTATAAAACTTCGTTTTAATTTTTCACTGCGCTCAACTATAAAACTTCGTTTTAATTTTTCGCTTCGCTCAACTATAAAACTTCGTTTTAAATTTTTCGCTTCGCTCAAGATTTTAACTACGCTCAGCAAAATAATAAAAACGCGCAATAAATTGTTCGCAAGCGAACAATTTTATAAATCTAAAAGAAACTGCGCAATTCAAATAAATTTGATTGCGCAGCTTCTTTTAGATTTATTATTTTGCTACCGCAAAATTTTATTGTGCATTTTTATTATTTTGCACTCGCTTATCGTTAAAATTCACAATTATTTGGAGTACGTGGGAAAGGAATCACGTCACGGATGTTTTGCATACCTGTAACGAACAACAAAAGACGTTCGAAACCAAGACCAAAACCTGAGTGTGGCGCAGTACCAAAACGACGTGTATCGAGATACCACCAAATATCTTTATCAGGCACTCCCATTTCTGCTGCACGAGTGCGAAGTTTTTCGTAATCCTCTTCACGTTGTGAACCACCGATGATTTCACCAATTTTAGGGAACAATACGTCCATAGCACGCACTGTTTTGCCATCATCGTTTTGTTTCATATAGAACGACTTAATCTCTTTTGGATAGTCAGTCAAGATAACTGGACGTTTGAAGTGTTCTTCAACGAGATAACGTTCGTGTTCAGATTGAAGGTCAGTACCCCAATCTACTGGGAACTCGAATTTATGACCATTAGCCACAGCAGCTTTCAATATTTCGATACCTTCAGTATAAGTCAAACGTTTGAAATCGTTAGCAAGTACAAAATTCAAGCGTTCGATAAGGTCGTGGTCATACATTTTAGCAAGGAAATCAATATCATCTTTGCAATTATCGAGAGCCCAACGAATACAATATTGAATGAAATCTTGAGCCAATTGCATATTATCTTCGATTTCGAAGAAAGCAACCTCAGGTTCAATCATCCAGAACTCAGCCAAGTGGCGAGGAGTGTTAGAGTTTTCGGCACGGAAAGTAGGACCAAAAGTATAGATTTTACCCAAAGCCATAGCAGCCAACTCACCTTCCAACTGACCTGATACTGTCAACGATGCTTGTTTGCCAAAGAAGTCATCTGAATAATCGATTTTACCCTCTTCGTTAGTTTTGAGATTGTAGAGGTTTTTAGTTGTTACCTGGAACATTTGACCAGCACCCTCGCAGTCAGAAGCTGTGATAAGTGGAGTATGGAAATAGAAATAACCGCGTTCGTGGAAGAAAGTATGGATAGCCATCGCCATGTGGTGACGGATACGGAACACAGCACCAAATGTATTAGTACGAGGGCGAAGGTGAGCTACTTCACGAAGGAATTCGAGAGTATGACCTTTCTTTTGCAAAGGATAAGTATTATCTGCAGTACCATAGATTTCAATCTCTTCTGCTTGAATTTCAACAGATTGACCTTGCCCCATTGACTCAACAAGAATACCATTCACCGAGATACAAGCACCTGTTGTGATAGGTTTAAGATATTCCTCACCAAATTTAGCAATATCAGCTACGATTTGAATATTATTGATAGAAGAACCATCATTAAGAGCTATAAAGCTAACGTTTTTATTACCACGGCGAGTACGTACCCAACCCTTAATATTCACTTTTGCACCATAATCAGTACGTTTAAGTGCGTCAACAATAACTGTTCTTTGAATTTTTTCCATAATAAATTTCACTTTATAATCAAGCAAAAAAGCACCGACTCGAAGTAAGTGCTTTTTTGGTACATATTATTATTCTAAATAGTTAAAATCAAAATCCAAATTCATTACCACCAACAATACTCATCACGCAACGGAAACCGATATCGTTACGACAAGCTTTTTCATCTAACCAACGACGTTGAGAAGGATTCAACCAAATAGCACGGTCATTCCAACCGCCACCTTTATAAACGCGAGCAGTATTAGAAATTGCATTAGCTTTTTCGATTGGAGTCATATCTTTATATATTGCTTCCATCTTAGTAGAATCCTCAAGTGCAGATTGAATATCACCATCTTTAAAGTTACGATAATCACCACCAGTTTTAGTAATACCGCGTTCAGCGATTAACACAGCACGCATAGAATCGCGCATAGCAGGTTCGAGATAAGTAAAGTGTTTATTAAGAATATCTTCGGCATACAAAGAATCAGACTCAAATTCATTACCACGATATGCATTAATTTCTTCCACCAATGCAGTATTAGCGCGATAAACATCCTTCACCCATTCGTTCACATTACCAGCCATATCATACAAGCCATAGTTATTAGGATTACCGAAGTAACCAACAGGCAAAGTCAATGTTCCATTAAGTTGGATACCAACAGGGTCACCTCTACCACGAAGGAAGTTAGCGAGGAAGCCACCTCTTTCTTTTTCTTTTTTCTCGTTAACAGAACGCAATTGAGTGCCATCCCAAGGATAAGTATTAGTTTGGTCATATATACCAGCTTCAGTCATCAAACCATAAGCAGCATATTCCCACTCAGCCTCAGTTGGGAGACGACATTCAGAATCATACAACACGCCACCGAGAAGAGCATTCAATTTTCTCAAGCTAATAGAATCACCTTCAAGAACGTCGTATGATTTCATATTAGACTTAAACTTGATAGCATCACCTTCTTCGTTTGCAAATTCTTCGATATTCTCTTCATTGTTAATGAAAGCGATATAATCACGAGCTGTTTTAGTAGAGAATATAAAATATTTAGCATCATCAGGTCTTTCTTGTATTTTCAAATTAACGATATCAAGAGGCACAAAAGGGATGAATCCAGCTTGAATAAGTTGCAACTCATTCAAACGGTCAGTACGCCATTTACAATATTCTGTAGCTTGAACCCAAGAAACGCCAACAACAGGATACTCATTATAGGCAGGACTAACGAAATACTCACGTACGTAAGGTTCGTTATAAGCTAACTCTTTACGCCAAACAGTTTCATCTGGCAAAGCACGAACAGCCACTTCTGGTTTATGTTTGTAAACCATTTGCAACCAGTTGACATACTCACGCCAATCGATATTAGTCACCTCATATTGGTCCATATAGAAAGCCGAAGCTGCAATACGTTTTTTTGCATTATTTTTAGTAGCAGAAATCATATCGCTATTTTGACCACGAACAGTAGTCGCAACATCGATATGTACCATTCCATTAGGACATTTTCTTTGAAAATCAGTTTGAACATCAAAAAAACCTTGCTTAGAATCATTGTAAGCCCAACCAGTTGTATTAGATCTGCTTCCACGATTTAACCTTGGTTTACCATTAGAATTACTGCAACCAGAAAACACGAGCAACATCAAAGCAGTGCTCAAAATCAATAATTTGCTAAAAGATTTCATATTAGTCATTTCTATTTTTTTACAATATAAGACAGCACACTAAATAAATGTACAGAATTCGAGCGCAAATTTACCAATAATTTATGACATAACAAGTATTTTTTACAAGTTTTTTCACTTTTACAATAAAAAATTATTTTAGGTCAGTTTTTTTTCCTAATTTTGCGTTCGAAAAATTACTTTTCTTATGAATAACACAAAATATAATAAACTTATTGCCTTTAATGGTCATTTAATTGACACTTCTTTGCCCAAAATAATGGCAATAATCAACATAACGCCTGATTCTTTTTTTAAAAATAGTAGAGCCAACAATGAAGAGTCAATATTAAAATCGGCAAAATATGCTATTGAAAATGGCGCTTCGATATTGGACATAGGAGGCTACTCTACTCGACCTGGAGCTGATACTGTTACAGAGGAAGAAGAGATTGAGCGCGTGCGATTTGCTTTGAACATTATACGCTCTAATTTTCCGAATATACCCCTCTCAATAGATACATTTAGAGGCAATGTAGCACGCATGGCAGTAAAAGAGTTTGAGGTTGGTATGATAAATGACGTATCGGGATTTGAATGGGATGAAAACATGCTTGATGCAATTATCGAATTACAAGTACCATACATATTAATGCACTCAAAAGGAGACCCACAAACAATGCAGTCGATGACAAAATACGATGATTTTTTATCGGATATACTCCAATATTTTGCTAAAAAGATTGCAATATTAAGAGAAAAAGGGTTTAACAAAGAGATTATCATCGACCCAGGCTTTGGTTTTGCCAAAACGATAGAACAGAATTACACGCTATTGCGAGAACTATCTGTTTTTGAATGTTTCAGAGCTCCTATATTAGTAGGAGTATCACGCAAGTCGATGATTTATAAAGCACTTGACTGCGATGCAACAGAGGCATTGAATGGAACAACAGTGTTAAATAGCTTTGCAATAGAGCGTGGAGCAAATATTTTGCGAGTGCATGACGTAAGAGAAGCTGCAGAATGTATAAAATTGTATAATTTATTAGGTAAACAGAATAATGAAAATCACATTAGTACAACAAGAAATCATTTGGGGAGATAAAAAAGCCAATCTCGCCACATTTGAGAGAATAGTAAAAGAGTTATACGGAAAGACAGATGTCGTAGTATTTCCAGAAATGTTCTCAACAGGATTCAGTGTAGATCAACCAGAATTGGCAGAAAATACAGACGGAGAAGCAATTCAAGCCATCAAACGTTGGGCACGCGAAGGTAATTTTGCCATTGCGAGTAGCTTTATGGCAACAGATGGCGAAAAATCATACAATCGTGGCTTCTTTTGCCAACCTGATGGCACTATAGAATTTGCAGACAAGCGCCACTTATTTATCGGTGACGAACAAAAATATTTCACTCCAGGCAATAAACATCTTGATGTAGCGTTTAGAGGAGTTAAATTTAGAGTATTGATTTGTTTCGACCTACGCTTCCCTGTGTGGAGTCGCAACTTTTCGGGTAGCGAATACGATGTGCTTATCTACACAGCCAACTGGCCTAAAGACCGCATTGAAGCATGGGATGCATTGACTGTGGCACGCGCTATGGAGAATCAGTCGTATGTATGTGCAGTAAATGCAATTGGCACTGATAGTTATAGTGTTCAACACAATGGACACTCCGTAATGCTTGACCCTCGTGGAAAATGTATTGCCTCATTCGAAGAGTGGGAGGCTGGTACTCGTACAATAGAAATTGACATGGCTTATTTAGATAAGGTGAGAAATCGTTTGCCATTCTGGAAGTCGGCAGACCAGTTTAGAGTTGAGAGTTGAAAGTTGAGAATTGAGAGTTGTTTTAACTTAAAGACCATATAAAAAAAGACAAACGAGATACATTGACTGATGTATCTCGTTTGCTTTTTATAACATTGAGTCTATAGAGCTATTTTTTCTACTTCGCCATTTATTGTAACGAGGTAGATGCCTCGTGGGAGGGTGAGGGTTGTGGCGTTGCCAGAGTAGATTAGGCGACCTGCGGCATCGAGAATGTGGTAGTTTTCGGTTGCGCCTTCGATGTGGAGAGTGCCGTTGGTGGTGTAGATGTTAGCAGATGAGATTTTTGAGGTTTCTACGTTTGTAGCATCTGCTACTTTGAAGTATGCGTATAATTCAATATCTTCAGTTAATGTTAAAGTGCGTGGATTTTCGGTATTGCCATCGCTCCAGTGGTCGAATACTAAGCCTTCGATAGGTTTGGCATTCAATATAACTTCTACGCCACCCATGCTTGGAACTGCAGCTGCGGTTGTTATAGTGAATGTTTCTACTTCGAATTCAGCAGTATATGTTTTGTTTTCAGTTACTGTTATGGTGCGAGGGTTGTCGGTGTTGCCGTCGGACCATTGAGTGAAGCGGTAGCCATCGTTAGGGGTAGCAGTGAGGGTGATTTCAGTGCCATAGGCATATTCGCCACCTTCGGATACAGAGCCCATAGCGTCGTCGTTTACCGCAGTTGTGATAGTGAATGAGTTAGCTTCGAATATAGCAGTGAAAGTAGAGTCTTGAGTAACAACTACGGTACGAGGATTATCGGTAACTTCGTCAGACCATTTCACGAAGCGGTAACCTGAGTTGGCAGTAGCGGTTAGGATTGCTTCGTCATTTTCGTTATATACTCCAGCACCAGTAACTTTACCCCAAGCAGAATTATTTACTGCAGTTTTTATCTCTTTGTCACTAATAGTGCAGATGGTTAAAAATTGTCCCCAATATTCGTGGCGTAAATAACTACTATATGCCTTTTTGGGAACTGTCAATGTACAAGTTGAGGTTGGTGCACGTAAATCACTTGCTTCAGGAGGAGTAGAGCCAAGGCATGTGATAGATGTAAGAGCATCGCAATGAAGAAATGCATCATCTCCAATAGAAGTAACGCTATTACCGATTGTGATAGATGTTAGAGAGTAGCAATAAGAAAATGCATCATCTCCAATATAAGTAACGCTATTAGGGATTGTGATAGATGTTAGAGATGAGCAATATTGAAATGCCCCATCTTCAATAAAAGTAACGCTATTAGGGATTGTGATAGATATTAGAGATGAACATTCATAAAATGCACAAATATCAATAAAAGTAACGCTATTAGGGATTGTGATTGATGTTAAAGATGAACAATATTGAAATGCATAACCTCCAATAGAAGTAACGCTATTAGGGATTGTGATAGAAGTTAGAGATGAGCAAGAAAAAAATGCAAAAATTCCAATAGAAGTAACGCTATTAGGGATTGAGATAGATGTTTTACCTCCGGGACAACGAATTAAAGTTGTTATTTCCTTATTGTATAATACGCCATCAATGGATGCATAATTTTGATTATTTGCTTCTACATCAATAGATGTTAGAGAGGAGCAACCATAAAATGCATGATCTCCAATAGAAGTAACGCTATTAGGGATTGTGATAGAAGTTAGACGTATACAATTAGAAAATGCAGAATTTCCAATAGATGTAACGCTATTAGGTATTGAGATAGAATAAAGATATGAGCATTCATAAAATGCATATTCTCCAATAGAAGTAACGCTATTAGGTATTGAGATAGAAAAAAGAAATGAGCAATCCCAAAATGCATAATTTCCAATAGAAGTAACGCTATTAGGGATTGTGACAGATCTTAGAGATGAACAAAATTTAAATGCATAATCTCCAATAGAAGTAACGCTATATTCTGTAGAGTTGTAGGTTACTTTTTCGGGGATGGTGATATCACCTGAATATTTGTTGTAACTATAAGTTACCTCGGCGGTTTTGGTTTCGCCGTTGAGGTTGTAGTAGATGCCGTTGTAGTAGATGCCGTTGATTTCGGTTTGGGCAAATACGATTGTTGCGGTGATGAGGGCAACAAGGAGGAGTAATGTTTTTTTCATAGATGTGGATGTTTTAAGTTTGTTAATATTAAGTTTAACCCCCTCCCGCGATGCGGACTCCCCCTAAAACAGGGGGAGAATATGGGGACATAAAAAAAGCGAGAACTTAACTTTCTCGCTAGTTGTAGGTATTTGGCGTGACCTTGAGTTTACGAACAAGTTAAGCCCACGCCGTTATATACGAAACGTGAGCATTTTTTTAACTTATTCTTTCAAACTCGAAAATCGCCAAATTTTACAACTAGAAAGAACAAAGCAAAAATGCTTTACTGGGTGACCAAGAACGCTACTCGGTCTATGTCGGTGCAAAGGTAGTGATTTGTTTTGAGATGTGCAAGGGGTGAGGGGATTTTTTTGTATGGTTGTCCGACCCCGATGGGGTCGGGGGAGGGGTGGATGTGGTTATGTCCGCAGGTAACCCTTCGGCGAGCTCAGGGATCACGCTGCGGTTACTACTCCGTGTATTCCCCTTGGGGACCTCTCTTCTTTGCTTTATAGTATATTTATACTATATTTATAATATATTTATTGTATATTTATAGTATATTGTAGATAGGGTAAAGATTGGGGATTTTTTTAATGATGAATGGGTATTGGTTGTATGATTTTTTTTTATTATCTTTGCATGTTATATTTAGAAAGACGACTGAAGTGTCGTGAAAAGTGTTTTGAATTTAATATACAGATAATTATATGGCAAGAAAAGGAAAACAACTACCTATTTTTTATGAGGTTACGATAACAGATGTAGCGGCTGAGGGCAAGGCTTTGGCTAAAGTGGATGATATGGTGATTTTCACACAATATGCGGTTCCGGGAGATGTTGTGGATTTGCAAATTGTGAAAAAGAAAAAGAACTATATGGAGGGACGCGTTATTAAATTCCATTCGTATGGAGAAAAACGCTGTGAGGCTATGTGTGAACACTATGGCACTTGCGGTGGATGTAAATGGCAAATACTACCTTACGACGAACAAATCCGCTACAAACAGAAACAGGTGGTTGACAATTTGACACGTCTTGGACATATCGAATTGCCAGAGATTACGCCTATTTTGGGCTCGGAGAAGACTTATTTCTACCGTAACAAATTGGAATATACTTTCTCGAATCGCAAATGGCTGACAATGGAAGATATGCAAAAAGAGCATAAGCCAGAGGAGTTGAATGGCGTTGGGTTCCATATTCCTGGCATGTTTGACAAGGTGTTGGACATCAATAAATGCTGGTTACAAGATGATATATCAAACCAAATACGCAACGAAATACGTCGCTATGCACAAGAGAAGGGTTTGACATTCTTCGATTTACGCAATCAAGAGGGTTTCCTCCGCACGTTGATGATTCGTACGACTTCGACAGGCGAATTGATGGTGGTAGTGGTATTCTTCCACGAAGATGAGGCTGAAAGAGTGGCATTGTTGCAACATTTGGCAAATATGTTCCCACAAATCACTGCGTTGCTATATGTGATTAACTCGAAATGCAACGACACAATTACGGACCAAGAGATTCACTGCTTCAAAGGCGAAGAGGCGATATATGAAGAGATGGAGGGATTGCGATTCAAGATTGGACCAAAATCGTTCTATCAAACCAATTCGGAACAAGCATACGAACTATATAAGGTGGCACGCAATTTTGCAGAATTGACAGGCGAAGAGTTGGTGTATGACCTCTATACAGGTACAGGAACAATAGCGAACTTCGTAAGTCGCAAAGCACGCCAAGTGATTGGTATTGAGTATGTGCCAGAGGCTATTGAAGATGCAAAAGTGAACTCAGCCCTCAATGGCATCGACAATACCCTATTCTTTGCAGGCGATATGAAAGATATATTGACCGACAAATTCATCAAAGAGTATGGTCGTCCAGACGTAATCATCACAGACCCACCTCGCGCAGGTATGCACGAAGATGTGGTGAACGTGATATTGAACGCCGAGCCAAAACGCATTGTGTATGTAAGCTGTAACCCAGCTACACAGGCACGCGATTTGCAAATGTTGGATGTAAAATATAAAGTAACAGCCGTGCAACCAGTGGATATGTTCCCACATACACACCATGTGGAAAATGTGGTAAGATTGGAATTGAAATGAACCTAAAAGAGCATTTACAAGATAAAGTGTTTGCGATATTGAGCGAAACTGCCGATGAATTGGGCTTGGAGGCCTACATCATCGGTGGCTACGTGCGTGATATACTATTGCAACGACCATCAAAAGACATTGATGTTGTGGTGGTTGGTAGCGGTATAGAGATGGCAAAAGCCTTTTCACATAAACTCGGCAAAGGCGCATTTTTGTCGGTATTCAAAACATACGGAACAGCACAGGTAAAAAAGAAAAATATTGAGGTAGAGTTTGTTGGTGCAAGAAGCGAGAGTTACAATCGCGATAGTCGCAATCCTATCGTGACAGAAGGTACATTGCAAGACGACCAAAATCGTCGCGACTTCACAGTAAATGCTTTGGCATTATGCTTAAATAAAGATAGATTCGGGGAATTGGTTGATCCATTCGGAGGATTGGCAGATATGGAGGCAAAAATACTCCGCACACCACTCGACCCAGACATCACATTCAGCGATGACCCACTGAGAATGATGCGCGCAGTGAGATTTGCATCACAACTACAATTCACAATCTATCCCGAAACATTTGACGCTATTTGTCGTAATTGCGACAGAATTGAGATAATCACAAAAGAACGCATAATTGACGAATTAAACAAAATAATGCGTTCGCCAAAGCCATCAATCGGATTGATGCTATTGGAACAATCGGGACTGTTGGCTAAAATATTCCCAGAATTAGATAGACTAAAAGGCGTTGAAAAACGAGGAGAGAGAGCGCATAAAGATGTATTTCTACATACATTAAAAGTGTTGGATTCGGTAGCAGAGAAGAGCGATGATTTATGGCTACGTTGGGGAGCATTGCTCCACGACATCGGCAAACCCGCCAGCAAACAGTGGGACGATGAGCATGGATGGACATTCCGCAACCACAACTATCTCGGGCAACGCATGGTGCCAAGTATATTTAAAAGATTGAAATTGCCACTCGGCGAGCCTATGAAGTTCGTGCAAAAAATGGTAGATTTGCATATGCGTCCGATTGTACTCAGCGAAGAAGTTGTGACAGATTCGGCAGTAAGACGCCTATTGTTTGATGCAGGCGATGATATTGATTCGTTGATGCTTTTGTGTGAATGCGATATTACAAGTGCTAACCGAGAGAAAGTTAAGCGGTTTTCAGATAATTTCAATCTTGTAAGAGTAAAACTTAAAGAACTCGAAGAGCGCGACCGCATCCGTAACTTCCAACCACCAGTCGATGGGATTGAAATCATGCAAATATTCGGCATTGAACCATCTAATATAATAGGTGAATTGAAGGCTATAATCAAAGATGCAATACTCGATGGTATAATTCCTAATGAGCACGATGCAGCGAAAAAGCTCCTACTCAAAATCGCTGCTGAACGAGGACTATATCCAGTTACTAGTTACTAGTTTCCAGTTACTAGTTTCCAGTTACTAGTTATTAGTTATCAGTGTGGTGTGTATAGTAAATAGTAAACATTAAATTCTAAACTATTAAATATTATGGAAAAAGCAAAAGTATTAGAAACAATTAAAGCTGCTGGCGAACCTATCAATGCTGGCAAAGTAGCAGAACTTTCAGGTCTCGACCGCAAAATCGTAGATAAAGCAATGAAACAACTCAAAGAAGAGGGCGAAATCGTATCTCCAAAACGTTGCTATTGGACTGCAAAATAAGAATTTTGTATCAAATAAAAAAGGATGATGTGTGAAACATCATCCTTTTTTTATTATATCATTATCCGTTTCTGTCACCCCTACGGGGTTTTGTGGTGGGTGGGTCATCCACCGGGGGTTGACTACGTCCAAATTGCTCATGTTCGGCAGAACTTAAGCGAGCTTAATTCTGCTCTCACTTACTCGCAATTTTGACACCCCCGTCTATAATCTGTCGTCCCTTCGGGACTCCTTGTTCCTTATTACTCCCTTCGGTCGTGTCAACAGCCAATGGTCAACAAACGGACACTCGAACCGAGCGTCCCTACAAATTACTCATTACTCATTTCGCTCGTGCGGACACTCGAGCCGAGTGTCCCTACTAACACACTTGATTATTGCGGACACGGCATGCCGTGTCCCTACAAGCCGAGTGTCCCTACTAACTATTCCTTGTTACTCCCTTCGGTCGTGGTTTTTGCTACGCTCGGCAATTTGAGTAAACTCAATTGCTCTCGC
Source organism: Candidatus Aphodosoma sp. (assembly GCA_045629685.1). Classification (GTDB taxonomy): domain Bacteria; phylum Bacteroidota; class Bacteroidia; order Bacteroidales; family Paludibacteraceae; genus Aphodosoma. The sequence goes on from JAZQRP010000231.1 coordinate 14,616, forward strand.
TTACCGCAAAAATTCCCTATCTAACGTAGTGTGGCATTTCGGCTGGGATTACGAGCGAGAGTTCGACATAGCCTCCAAAGTCGCCATTTTCTTCGAACCAAGGCACTTGATAAATCAGCTTGTGCAAACCTTCTTTTTCGATAGTATAAGCGTTTACGTTGTGGTTTTCGAGCAAACCACGCAATATTTCAGCCGCACGTGGTGGATGATATTCAAACAACGAATGACCAATTATGTCGCCATACTTAGCAAACGTTTGTTTAGAACGAGCATTCATATCGAGAATTTTACCCTCTTTATCGCAAATAGTAATTGCGAATCCTGCATTTCTTAGTTGTTCCATATATTGAGAATTAAGAATTAAAAATTAAGAATTAAGAACCGAAGGTCTTTGAGCCTTTAGCGATAAAATTGAGAATTATTCGCTTCGCTCGTTGCGGACGCTTGAGCCAAGCGTCCCTACTAACTATACCTCAATCTTTGCGGACGCTTGAGCCGAGCGTCTCTACTAACTATACTTTGATTATTGCGAACGCACGAACCATGCGTTCCCACTAGTAACTAGTAGCTCAGTCAAGTTTCGTTCGAGGTCTTCGGCAGTGAGATTGAGGCGATAAGCTCCATCAATAGCCATAGATATAGTGCCAGTCTCTTCCGATACGATTATCACCAACGCATCTGTTTTTTCGCTCACACCCATTGCAGCGCGATGACGAAGCCCAAGATGGCGTGGAATGTTTGGATTTTTCGATACAGGCAAAATAGCTCCAGCAGCAACAATTTTTCCATCCACAATAATCATAGCACCATCATGCAACGGACTATTCTTAAAAAAGATATTCTCAATCAAACGAGTATTTAAATCTGCTGAAATCTGTTCGCCACTATCGATATACTCTTTCAACGAATTATCACGTTCGATCACAATCAAAGCACCAGTCTTCGTTCTCGACATATTACGGCATGCCAATACCAACTTCATCACAGGGAAAACCAATCGTTGCTCTTTATGTGCATTTCCTTTAACTATTTTTGCTATATGCCTATAGAATTTCCAATTGCTCCGTGTACCCAATTTCAGCAAAAAACGGCGAATTTCATTCTGAAACAACACAACAAGAGCAATAGCACCCACGCTAATAACTTGATTCAATATAGCCCCCGTAAGTCCTAATTTAAGCACTTTAACAATCAAGAACCATAGAATCACAATCACCATAACACCCAAAAAGATATTAATAGCACCAGTGTTACGCATCAATTTATAGACTTGGTATAACAAAATAGCTACCAAGAGTATATCAATAATATCTTTTAATCCAAAAACGAAAGGCATAATTTTTTAGTTACTAGTTACTAGTTTTTAGTTACTAGTTAGTAGTTTTTAGTTAGTAGTTTTAATTTGGTTTGCAAATTTAGAAAAAAAATTTCATATAAACAAATTTATCGGACTCGCTTCGCTCGTTGCGGACACGGCATGCCGTGTCCCTACTAACTACACCTCAATCTTTGCAAACGCTCGAGCCGAGCGTCCCTACAAACACACTTTATTATTGCGGACACGGCATGCCGTGTCCCTACAAGCCGAGCGTCCCTACAATAACTAAAAAAAATCCTCGCTGTAATTAGCGAGGATTTTTCAATTAGAATTATTTTTTGTAGTTGTCTAATGTCTCTTTGAGGAATTCAACAAAGTTAGCAGGATTTTCATCGAATGCGTAAGATTTGTTGAGTGGTTTGCCTTCAGCATCAATAGCAACATAGAATGGTTGAGCATTAGCACCGAATTTGCTACGTTGGATGTAACTGTTTTTCTCACCAACAGTAGTGAATTCTTTTCTTACACCACCTTCGTTTACTACGAATGGAGTAGCAAGTGGAGTACGGTCGTCAACCATCAATGTAACGAGTACGAAGTCTTCTTGCAACATAGTAGCAACAGTTGGGTCAGTCCATACAGAAGCTTCCATTTTACGGCAGTTTACACAACCGAAACCAGAGAAGTCAACCAATACTGGTTTACCAGCTGTTTGAGCCATTTGCATAGCGATTTCGTAGTCGTGAGTATCAGGATGAACTTCGTTAGTATAGAGGTTGAAGTCTTGAGTTGTCAAAGGAGGAGCGAATGCTGAAGCCGAACGACAAGGAGCACCCCACAAACCAGGAACCAAGTAGATAGCGTAAGCGAAAGAAATCAACGCCAACATCATACGGCCAACGCCGATGCGTTCAACTTGGTCATCGTGTGGCAAAGTGATTTTGCCGAGGAGATACATACCGAGCAAAGCGAAGATAACGATCCACAAAGCGAGGAAAGTTTCGCGGTCGAGGATACCCCAACCATATGCCAAGTCTGCAACCGACAAGAATTTGAGAGAAAGAGCAAGTTCCAAGAAACCGAGAACTACTTTTACAGAGTTCAACCAACCGCCAGATTTAGGCATAGATTTCAACATAGAAGGGAACATTGCGAAGATAGTGAAAGGCAATGCCAATGCGATAGAGAAACCGAACATACCGATAGCAGGGCCTAACCAAGAACCTTGAGCAGCTTCAACGAGCAAAGTACCGATGATAGGACCAGTACAAGAGAAAGAAACCAACACAAGAGTGAACGCCATCAACATGATAGACATGAAACCAGTAGTAGTTTCAGCTTTAGCATCCATTTTAGATGTCCAAGAAGCAGGCAAAGTGATTTCGAATGCACCGAAGAATGATACAGCGAACACAACCAACATCAAGAAGAAAATGATATTGAAGATAGCGTTAGTAGAGAGAGCGTTCAAAGCAGAAGCACCGAAGATACCAGTCACAGCAAGACCGAGAGCAAGGTAGATAACGATGATAGAGAAACCATAAGTAAAGGCATCGCGACGACCTTTAGATTTATCACCAGAACGTTTCAAGAAGAAAGAAACAGTCATAGGGATGATAGGCCAAACGCAAGGAGTGAACAAAGCCACAAAACCACCGAGGAAGCCAAGGATAAAGATAGCCCACATAGATGAGTTAGAAGTGTCAGTAGTTTCACCGAATGCTTTAAGTTGGTCGATAACTGGAGTATAGATATCGTTAGCAGCCTCTTCTACAGTAGCAGTTTCAGCCTCTTCGCCTTCAGCGATAAGCATAGGTTCGTTAGCTTTAGGGCCTTCAGCGAAAGAGAATGGGCTACCCATCATACAAGTTTCGTCGTTGCAACCCATAAAAGCAACAGAGCCAGCAACAACCCAATTTTCGTCAGTAATTTTAGCTTTTTGTACGAAAACAGCTTCATTTTCGAACCAAGAAAGTTCGAGGCCGAACATTTCTTCAAATTTAACTACGAGGTCAGATTTAGCTTCGAGTTCGCCAACCAATTCAGCACCTTGAACATTGTCGAAAGTGATAGATGTAGCCATAGGGCCACCGTCAGGCAATTCGAGGCCATACAAGTGCCAACCAGCGTCGATAGTAGCTTTAAGTGTGATTTCCACGTTGTTGCCGTCTTGTTTCATTTCAGATGTCCAGCGGATAGGAT
>JAZQRP010000232.1:0-8071 GCA_045629685.1 Candidatus Aphodosoma sp.
GCTGGCACCACACCATCAAAGTATTTGTGTGTCAACACCAAAGCACGGTTGATGAAGTTACCAAAGATAGCCACCAACTCGCTATTGTTTCTTGTTTGGAAATCTTTCCAAGTGAAGTCATTATCTTTTGTCTCTGGAGCATTAGCTGTCAACACATAGCGCAACACATCTTGTTTGCCTGGGAATTCCACCAAGTATTCGTGCAACCAAACAGCCCAGTTGCGAGATGTCGAAATCTTATCGCCTTCGAGGTTAAGGAACTCATTTGCTGGCACATTATCTGGCAAGATATACGAACCATCAGCCTTCAACATTGCAGGGAACACAATGCAGTGGAACACAATATTGTCTTTACCGATAAAGTGAAGCATACGTGTTGATTGGTCTTTCCACCATTTTTCCCAATCGTTAGGCAACAACTCTTTAGTGTTTGATATATATCCAATTGGCGCATCAAACCACACATACAACACTTTACCATCTGCACCCTCTACTGGCACTGGCACACCCCAATCCAAGTCACGACTCACCGCACGTGGTTGCAAGCCCATGTCAATCCACGATTTACATTGACCATACACATTTGTTTTCCACTCTTTGTGGTCTTCCAATATCCACTGACGGAGCCACTCTTCATGTTTATCCAATGGCAAATACCAGTGTTTTGTTTCACGCAATACTGGTTTCGAACCCGAAATAGCCGATTTTGGCTCTATCAAGTCAAGCGGACTCAAGCTCGTACCACAAGCCTCGCATTGGTCACCATACGCATTAGGGTTTTTACAGTGAGGACAAGTACCTGTAATATAGCGGTCTGCCAAGAATTGACCAGCCTCTTCATCATAGTATTGCTCTGATGTTTTCTCTACAAACTCGCCTTTTTCATACAAATTCTTGAAATATTCAGCCGCAGTTTCGTAGTGAATTTTCGATGTTGTGCGTGAGTAGATATCAAACGAAATACCCAACTCTTCAAACGATTTTTTGATAATACCGTGATAGCGGTCAACAATATCTTGAGGCGTAACACCCTCTTTTTTAGCCTTAATCGTGATAGGCACTCCGTGCTCGTCAGAGCCACCAATAAACAACACCTCTTCGCCCTTCAAACGCAAATATCTAACATAAATATCTGCAGGAACATAAACACCCGCCAAGTGACCAATATGCACTGGACCATTTGCATACGGCAACGCCGTAGTAACCAACGTACGTTTAAAATCTTTCATATATCTTATCTTATTGATTTTCAATTATGCATTGTGCATTGTGCATTGTGCATTAACTAAACTGCAAAGTTACTAAAAAAATACAACTTTTACAATAAAAAATACAACTCTTTCTACAAAACCAACAAATCACCAATTCTCACCCATACTATAACATAGTATAAATATATGATAAATATACTATAAATATACTATAAATATATGATAAATATACTATAAATATATGATAAACATATCTACAAAAAAAAGCAACAAACCTCCATCCTAATATTAAAAAAAATTATTATCTTTGCAAAGTCAAATAAAAAACTATATTTAAACAAATAAAATCTATGAAAACACTCAAACAGCTATTCACATTAGCAATTTTATCTGCTATCTTTTTAGGATGCAATTCTAATCCCGACATTCCAAAAGACGAATGTTTCACACGCAAAAGCACACGCCCTGCTTGGTACAACGAACACCCTATGGCTGGTACCGAAGCTGATTTCTCCGTCAAAACAGATGCAGTACGCCTCCATTTCTATGGATGGGGACTTGACGAAGACTCCGTTATAACAGTAAAATTTCCTGAATCAACCGACAAATACAACCGTGCTATCCTAACCTATCGCATGGGTGGTTGGAACGAAGGACCTAGTGATTGGGATATGACCACAATGATTATGCTCAAAAACCCTCACGACGGAAAATTCTACGAACTCGTACGCGCATTTACCCCATACGGAGGCTATTTCGATATTAATTGGGAAAAACTCTACTACATGGATATCACCGAATACCTCCCTATGCTCAATGGAGAAGTAGAACTCCATATCTACTATGGGGGCTGGGATGCTACCGACAAAAAAGCCCACACCGTAACACTTACATTCGACTTCTATGAAGGCGAAAAAGAAAAAAATACTATCTTCTACCAAAATATCTACGACTCACGCGCATCAAGCAACATAGGCTATCGCTCTTGGGCGTATGGTGTTGAAGGTAACGATATAGAAGATGTTGAACGTCTCGGACTTCGTGAAGTTCAACTTCCAAACGAAGTTAAATCTCTCCTTATGAAAGTCAGCATCAGCGGACACGGAGCCGACCGTGGAGTTTTCCCTGACCGTGGAACAACAGGCAAAGGCAAACGTGCCAACAATGCTGCCGAATTCGACGAAAATTTCTATCGCGTCATCCTAAATGGAGAACAAAAATTCGAAGGTCATATCTTCTACGAAAACGATAGCACATATCGCCAAGCTGGAACATATAAACTCGACCGCGCTAATTGGGGACCAGGTCTTCCTCTAAAAGTAGATTGGCTCGAAATACACAACCTACCTAAAGATGGAAAACTCAACATCGATCTCAACCTTGATCGCTTCAACTCCAAAGTCAACGAATTAAAAGGCGAAGGCGTAGCAAACTACATTATCGAAGTTGATATATTTGGATACGATAAATAAAAAAAGAGGCTAAAAAGCCTCTTTTTTTATCTCTATACTCTAAACTCTATTCTTTCAAGAAATCACTCCCCAATTCACATTTCCCCTCTGCAATCGTTGCAACTGACGCAACAATACCGAATGCTCTGGCAACCCCAACTCAGGATCCCTCTCCAACAACTCTTTAGCCACCGAACGAGCCGTTTGCAACAAACGACCATCTGTTGCCAAATTAGCTATCTTCAAATCAAACGGCAAACCACTCTGCTGCAAACCATCTATATCACCTGGCCCACGAAGATTTAAATCGGCCTCAGCTATCACAAATCCATCAGTCGAATCACACATTATTTGCAATCGCTTACGTGTATCATTTGCCAATTCATATTTCGACATCAATATACAATAACTCTGGTCAGCCCCACGACCAACACGACCTCTCAACTGATGCAACTGACTGAGTCCAAACCTCTCAGCACTCTCTATCACCATAACACTCGCATTTGGCACATTCACTCCCACCTCAATCACCGTAGTAGCAACCATAATCTGTGCCTCACCCGACACAAACCGCTGCATTGCAGCATCTTTATACACTGGCTTCATCTTGCCATGCACCATCACTATATTATACTTAGGAAATGCCTCTACCATCGACTGATAACCCTGCTCCAAATCCTTCATATCCAACTTCTCACTCTCCTGTATCAACGGATAAACTACATACACCTGACGCCCCTTCTCTATCTCTCGCGCCAAAAATCCATTCAACGCAGCTCGCTTATTATCAAAATAATGATATGTCGCAATAGGCTTCCTTCCTGGAGGCAACTGATCAATAACACTAACCTCCAAATCTCCATATATCGTCATAGCCAACGTACGCGGTATAGGCGTAGCCGTCATAACCAAAACATGAGGCGGACGTATATTCTTCGTCCACAACTTTGCCCTCTGTGCAACTCCAAACCTATGTTGCTCATCTATAACTACATATCCCAAATTCTTAAACTGAACACTATCCTCTATCAACGCGTGCGTGCCTATCACTATCTGCAACGTACCATCACGCAAACCCGCATCAATCTCCTCACGCTCCTTCTTGCGCGTACTTCCAGTCAACAACCTAACATTCACACCCAACCCCTTCACCTGCTCCGAAATACTCTGATAATGCTGCGTAGCCAATATCTCAGTTGGTGCCATTATACATGCCTGATAACCATTATCTAATGCTATCAACGATGTCATCAATGCTACCATTGTCTTACCACTCCCTACATCGCCTTGCAACAATCTATTCATCTGACGCCCAGTGTTCATATCACCCCGTATCTCTCGTATCACTCTCTTCTGTGCTTCCGTCAACTCAAACGGCAAACACTCCCTATAAAATCTATTAAAATACTCTCCTACTTTATCGAACACAAACCCTTGATACTTCATCTCACGCAACTTGCTCTGACGCATTATAGAGAGTTGAATATAAAACAACTCCTCAAATTTCAATCGAGCTTGTGCACGACGCAATAAATCGAAATTCTGCGGAAAATGTGCCTGACGCATAGCTTCACTACGCGACATCATACCGAAACTTTTAACAATTTCATCAGGTAAATTTTCAGGTATATAAAATTCTCTATCACTAAAAACAATGTACATCAATTTTCTTATTCCTGCCGAATTAAGAAAACGGGTCTTCATCTTCTCCGACGTATTATAATGCCCTTGCAATCCACTATTTTTTTCTAAATTTTTTTCACTATATTCCTCTACCTCTGGATGTGCAATATTCAATCGCTCTCCAAATTTAGATGGCTTACCAAAAATTATATAATCTCTATTTACATGCAACTTTTCCTCTACATATTTCCACCCTTTAAACCAAACTAACTCTATAAATCCCGTCCCATCAGCAAAAGTAGCTGTCAATCGACGTGCACGACCCTCCCCTTTCATCTCAAATTGCAATATTCTACCCTTCAATTGCACGTATGCCAAATCTTCTGTACATTCACGTACAGTATAAAATTTACTCCTATCTATGTATTTATAAGGATAATGCGTAACTAAATCCTCGACACAACGAATGCCGAGTTCAGCCGTCAAAGTCTCAGCCCTCTTCGGACCAACACCCAATACATATTCTATAGGAGTATCAAGAGTTAACATACTGCAAAATTACTAAAAATTTAGCATACAACAATCTTCATATTAAAAAAATGTATTATCTTTGCACAATGCATAATGCACAATTAGCCTTCTTATAAAAATATCTATAGCTTCTATAGTTCCTATAGCTTCTATCAAATACCAGATTATGGAATTCTCAACTCTCAATTCTCAATTCTCAATTCTCATCTCTTGTCGCAACGAAATAGACAATCTACCCAATTTACTTATATCAATAGAAAATCAAATCCATAAGCCAGATGAAGTAATATTTGTTGATGACAATTCTACCGATGAAACATACAATTTTTTAATAAATTATTCAAAAAATCATGACTATATAAAAGTAATTAAAAACACCTCTAAAGGCAAAAAATCAGCACTCATACAAGCATCTAAAATAGCAAAATCTGAATACCTTATATTTACAGATGCCGACTGTATACTAAACAAAAACTACATCCACCTCGCCCACCAATATCTATCACAACACAATAACGATATGCTGCTCGGCGCCGTAGATATTATCGATGAAAAAAAAATTTTTAATATAATAGAAAAAATAGAATTTGCCTCACTTCAAGCCATTACTGCCTACACAGCCCTTATCAACAATCCAATTATGTGCAACGGAGCAAATCTAATCATACGCCGCACAACCTACCTCCAAAACATCGATAAAATCAACATAAATATCGCTTCAGGCGACGATATGTTTATGCTCCATACACTAAAAAAAAACAAAGCAAAAATCAACTATATCTACAACAACAACTATATCATAAAAACCAAAGGCACAAACTCATTCAAAAAATTCATCAAACAACGCACCCGCTGGGCTGCAAAATCAATAAACTACACTGACCCAACTACAATATTAACAGCTATTATAGTAGCCGCAATAAATATATTTTTATTTCTTGCTCCCTTTTCCCTACTCCCTACTCCTTACTCCCTATTCCCTACTCCCTATTCCCTACTCCTTATATTTTTAATTATCTTCATAATTGAAAATATAATAATACTTCCCTATTTATTTAAATATAAACAATATAAAGTCCTAAAATATTATCCAATACTATTTCCAATAATGTCATTACTCTACCCACTATATATATTAATAATTCTCATATTAATCCCCTTCTATAATAAAACTAACCCCCACTGGAAATAATTTATTCCTCCTATAATTCATATGCCACTATAATTGCTATCCCTCTTATAATCGCTATAGTTTTCTATAGCTACTATTATTCATAAAAAAAGGTTGACCCTAAAAAATTAGAGTCAACCTTTATCTATTATTAACCTTTAATTATTTACGAACATTCACAAATTCAACATCTGTTTTAGCACGTTCAGCAAGTTTAGCACATTTAGAAGCTTCAGCAATATTTGCTTCATATTCAGCAGCATTATTAGTGCGAGCAGCAACGATAGCTTTCAAATAAGCTGTAACAGCATTTGGATTAGCTACATTTTCTAATGCTTTACGTGCAGCACCATTGTTTTTGTTAAGAATATTTGCAAGAGCAGCATTGTTAGTTGCAGCATTACCAAATAATTCAGCAGCTTTTTTATAGTTACCTTTCAAAATAGCAACAGCACCATTAGCATAATCAAGATCTTTACCTACACCACCTGCTTTACCAAAGAATTCTTCAGCTTTTGCAATATCATTTTTAGCAAGAGCAATAAGACCATTATTATAATTTACATTTGGACAATTAGGAGCCATTTCCAAAGCTTTAGCAAAGCAACGAGCAGCTTCATCAACTTTACCTTGTGCATAAAGTGCCATACCAAGGTTGTTGAATGAACGATAGTCGTTTGAATAAATTTCAGTTGCTTTTGTATAAATTTCAGCTTTATCTACATTATCTGCTTTCAATGTAGCTGAATAAAGAAGTTCTTCTACATTAAGTGCTGATGGATTTTCTTCAGCCAAAGCAGAAATTTCTTCGTCAGATTTACCAATAACATTAACAGTCAAAGTCATTTTTGAACGACGAAGTTCTGGAAGAATTTCTTCTGCAATTGCTTTATAAGCTACAGCAATGTTTTTGATTTCTTGTTCACGTTGTTGTGGATCTGTGTACATAGAAAGAACGCGAAGAATAACAGCTTTATCTTCTATAGAAGAAGCTTCAACCAATTTTTGGAAACCATCCCAGTCTTCAGCTGTAAATTTAGAATCAATATTTACAGAAGCTTTCAATTTTTTCAACTCACGGTTAATATATTTTGAAGAAGCCTCACCACGACGATTAGAAAGTTTTTCGTTCCAATCAAGTTCACCTTCTGGAGATGCGTATGAACTAATTGAAATACCTTTTAATTCTTTATTTTCAGCTTCTTTAGCTTCTTTAATAGCTTTTGTCAAATTAACAATAGCATCTGTTTTCTTTTCTGAACCACGGATGTTTGATTGGTTAACTAAAAATTTAATTTGAGCATCTGTAGTCTCTTCAATAATACGTTGGAATTTATCAGTAGTAACAGCAGCTGTTAATTCTTGACCAACTAATACATTATCATCAACAGCAATTGGTTTTACACTTACCAAAAGTGGAGTAATATTTACACCTTCAAGTATTTTTACAGGTTCCAAAGTATAATCTTTTTTACCATAAGTACCCGCAGCCTCAAGTGTAATAACACCATTTTCCATACCTTCTACATAATCCCATGTAGCAGTTTGTGTATATTTACCACCAACTTTATATTTAATAACATCATTGTTATCTTTTACTTTTTCACCTTGATAGTTTACAGGTGCAGCTTTATAAACTTTACCATCAGCAGTTGTCAATACAGGTGTAACTGTCATTGTCATTTTTTTACCAAAGTATTTTTCAGGAAAATTACCTTCAAATAGTACTTCAATTTTACCACCTTTATACTCCGCAGGATTTGGAGTAGCTTTGATACTGTCAATAAATTCTTTTGGAGGTTTACAACCAAAGAATGTAAGCACAACTAGTGCTAAAGTTAAAATTAATGATTGTTTTTTCATAATTAAAAAAATATTAAGTTATTGATTATTATACAATTATATCATATTTAAATATATAAATACAAAAAATCATAATTCCTTGCAAATATACAAATAAAAATTAAAATATTATTACTAAATTTGTAACAAAAATAATTTATAAAAATTATTATTTTTTAAAATATTGATTTATAAAGAGATAATTAATTTATATAATAAAAAAATAACAATTTTTTATTAAT
>JAZQRP010000233.1:0-2119 GCA_045629685.1 Candidatus Aphodosoma sp.
AGTGGCTCGTGAGACTTTGGAGAAGATTATGGAGTGCGGTATCAATGCTCCTAACGGACAAAACAAACAATCGTGGGAGGTGCGTGTAGTGGATAATCCAGAAGTGATGGCAGAAATCAATGCTGTTATTGCAGAGGCATACGGTGAAAAAGCAGAGATGGCAGTGGGTTGTTTCCGTGGTGCGCCTGTGATGGTGTTTATAGCTAGAGATTTGGCATACGATTTTTCGGCATACGATTGTGGTTTGTTGGCAGAGAATATTATGTTGTCGGCACAATCGTTAGGCGTAGGTTCAATTTGCTTGGGTAGCCCAGTGCGTATTATCAATGACAACGAAGCGTGTGCACCTGTGCTTGAGAGATTGGGATTCAGCGAAGGTTATGAGTTCTGTCTTTGTGTAGGTTTGGGTTATGCAGATGAAGCACCAGAGGCAAAACCACGTATGAAAGAGAAAGTTAGATTTGTAGAATAATAGAGAAGTTATATAGACTCTTTATTTGCCCATTGTGGCATAAAATTTGTTTTTGTTTTCGTAGGATTAAATATTATAATGCTATGAAAACAAAAACTTTTTTATTATTACTTGTGTCGTTGCCTATGGCAATGATATTTACATCGTGTGAGGAGGATAGAGAAGTTTCGCCTCTTTACAATGGATTGGTTACGATTCGTTATACGGAGTCAGATGTGCTTTATTTTCAGTTGGATGATGTGCGTACACTTTATCCTGTTAATATGAATGCAGGGAAATTTTGGTATGAAGGTCAGAGAGCATTGGTTAATTTTTATGTAGTGGATGAGGATGATAAGGGATTTACCGATGCGGTGTATGTGAATTGGATAAAGCCTGTTTTGACTAAGTCAATGGTGGAGAGTAAGGGGGTAGAGAACGATTTGTTGTATGGGAAAGACCCGGTGGAGATAGTGAGGGATTGGGTTACGGTGGTTGAAGATGGGTATTTGACATTGCGTTTTAGGACCTATTGGAGTGGCGGCGTGACACATACGGTGAATTTGTTGGCGGGAGTAAGTCCGGTGAATCCTTACGAGGTGGAGTTTCGACATAATGATTATGGTGATTATAATTATTATGTGGGGGATGGACTGGTGTCGTTTGATTTGAGTAAATTGCCTGATACGGAGGGAAAAACGGTGAAATTGACTTTGAAGTGGATGTCGTTTTCTGGTCCTAAGAGTGTAGTATTTGATTATTGTACATCAAAATCGTCGGGAGGAAGGTTGAGTGTAGAGGATTTGAGGGTTGCGGATGGATTGGTGGAATAAAATTGTTGTTTTTGAAAATAGATGCGAATAAAAAAATGGCAGACATTCGATTGTGATTGTCTGCCGTTTTTTTTTTATTGTGTTTTAATTATTTAATGCCGAGTTTTTTAGCGAGAGCTTTTGGAAGAGCGTCTTTGTGAAGCACGATGTTGATAGTTTTGTATTTCATGAATGCTTCAGATGCGTACCAAATGCCTTTGTAAGTACCTTCGTCGCCCCAAGAGTTTTTAACGATGAAGTATTCTTTACCGTTTTGGTCTTTAGCTTTACCATAAACGAGCATACCGTGGTCGTCGGTAGTTTTCCAGTTTTCGAAAGCTTGTTGGCGGAGTTCTTGAGTTACTTCAACTTCAGGGAGAGGACGAGCTGTGAGTTGAGCGCGTTGGTCTTGGTAAGTCATACCAGTCCATTTAGCCATGTCAGAACCAGTGAGTTCGGCACCTTGAGCTTCGTTAGGAACTACAGCGAGGCCATTGCGAGTGAAGCCAGTTTCAGAAACGTCAGAGCCCCAAGCGAAAGTGTAGCCATTGTCGATAGCGTGGTTCATAACTTCGAGGAGTTCGTCGATAGTAACGTTGTAAGAGAGGGCGTGACGCCAGTTGTCTTCGATTTCTACAGCGAATTGAGTGTAGAATGGGTGGTGAGTGAACGATGTGATAGAAACGTAGTTATCGGCATCGAGTTTGAGAGATTTAGCATACTCTTGTGGAGTCATAGTTTTGCCATCGACAGTTACTTCGGTAGGACATTCGCCGAGGTAAGCATCGTAGATGCCACGGAGACCGTCAGCCCATACTGGAGTGAGTTTGTTGAATTTGCCTTTAGCGATAGCGTG
>JAZQRP010000234.1:0-6567 GCA_045629685.1 Candidatus Aphodosoma sp.
TTGTTCTTCGAGCTCGGCGATGCGTGCTGTGTTGCGTTCGTGCTGGAGTTGTGCTGCTTGTTGTAGCTCGGTGTGTTCGGCTGCCAGGCGCGAGTGGTCGGACTTGATGGCGCGTAGTGCTTTGAGTTCTTCGCTGTCGGCGTGCTCTGATTCGAAAGCGTCAAGCAGGGCAATGATGTTGGCTTCGGAGCCTGTTTTTTCTGGAAAATGTGTCGTGAGTCGGTCGTAAGTCTCTTCCGACATTGAGAATGTTGCGGTTTTTCTTGACATAATTGTAATTTTTTAGTGATTATTGTTGTGTATTTCAAATTTTTGCATTAACTTTGCATCAGTTCTTTTGAATACTTATATCTTTTTACTATACTTCATCTGCATCTGGCTGTATTCCGTTCTCGATGTTACAGTTTCAGCGGTACAGAAGCAAGGCTTAACGGAAGCCTTGAACCAAAGATCATTTATTTGATTGCGGCTTTGGTACATAGTAAATTGTTTTGAGACAGCCTTGACCAATATTCTGGTCGGGCTGTTTTTATTTTATATACTCTTTTTTGCTCCATCCAAGCGAGCTCCATCTCTATGATTGCGCAATGTGCCATTGGATGTATTGGTGTTTGTCGTAAAACAAACAAATAAGCATGAGATTTATTATCCTCATATACCTCTTGACAAGATTGAATTATAGCTTGAACGTAACTCATACTATCAAATCCTAAAGCAACGAGTTCTTTATTATGTTTGTTCCCAATATGAACTAATTCACGTTCAGATATAATTATATCTGCAGCTGGCAGAACTTTATTGATCCAACTATTCATACGAACGCGACCGACTTTTATATATCGGTTATCGTTATGTGCTTTGCGCCCATCTTTTGAGTTATCGCGTTTTAATGTCTTGATTACTTTTTTCATATAATATTTTTTTGTATTCTTGAAGAGCCCAAGCTACTCCATCCTTAAAACCTCTAATTAAACCTTATTCATATCATCAATAACATATTATAAATTTACCAATTTTACAAACTTTACGAGAGCAGTAATTCAAACAAATATTATTTCCTATGTGAGTTTTATGAATTTTTTTTGAAACTGAACAGCAACAATGAATAATAGCTTTACAGTCTTTACAATTCTTAGGTGGATTTGTTATTTTTCTTATTTTTATCATATTTATATAGTTTACTTTATAATATACTCTACAAACTACTGATTTATAATGTTGTACACCTTTGTAAACATAGTGCAAACAACAAAAAACATACTGTGTGCAACTTGTTGACTGATGTGTACAAAATTGTGTGCAATGTGTACTGAATTACACACAATGTGTACAAAACTATGTGCAATGTGTACACCGAACGAGTCTCTTTGTTTGCCGACGGTGTACATCCGCTTGCACATGTTTACTCTTTGCGTTTTCTGCGAAAATCAAAGATTTTGGTGTCGCCATGTTTATCTTCAACATGGTCGGCAATGATTTCGACGAGGAGGAATAGTAGGCCTGCCCACGATGCCAGGGCAGTGCCAAGAAGCGAAGCGCGTCGGATAAATACAACACGCGCGAATCGGCAATTGTCATGACAACGGACATGATCATGAAGAATACTCCTGCTAGATAGATGATAAGAAACATAGGTAGATTGATTTTAGTGGTTAGTTCTGCTTGGTATAATTCAGCCAAATTTGACTCATTTTCTTTCGTTTTTTTCGTGAATTTTCTGCAAAATTATAGTGTTTTTCGCAGATTACCAAAAAATTACCACAAACTTTTTTTTTGCTCATTTGGTACAACTTTTTGAACGAGTTGTACCAAAGTTGTACCAAAGTTGTACCACGTTATAACTACCTTATTATCTTATTTTTATACTCTTTTTTTCATTTTTTGGTACAAGTTACAACTTATTATAAATATTATAGGGTTGAAAAGGGAAAAAGTAGTCAACTGAGGAGACTGAACCCTCCCCCTGTGGATATACAAAAAACGCCCCCTACTTGTAACGGTAGAGGGCTTAGGGAGAAGGAAAAATCCAAATCACGGACAAAGGTCGCTATATTCGTTATTAAATTGATTTATTGCTTGTCGTATATCTGATGATTTGCCATTGCAAAAGATTGTTCCTTGTCCATCAGTAGAGAATACTACTTCCAATACATCAATTCCATAGTCCGACAGATAATCAGCCATCATTAAGGCTTTCTGTTTTGATAATACATCTATTTGTGCTGTGTGTTTCATAGTTGAAAATGTTAGTAAAAAGTTAATAACTACATCCAATCTACAGGCAACGAATTATTGACTGGTTTGTTTGTGTCTGTTTGAATATAAATAAGCTCTACGCTCTTGCGTCGTGCTCCTATCAATAGATTACGCGTAGCACGTTGTTTCTCGGTATCATAGCCCAGCATCTCTGGCGGACAAAATACCCATCCTTTCTCCTTACAATAGAGTTTAAGCGCAACCTTGAAGCTCTGCGACGATTTACTCTTGCCAGTCTTACCCAATTCGCTACAATAATCATCATACACGTTCTGCTTGATAAGGAGGTGGTCGAGGTTCTCGTTAGGGTTATCTGGGTCCTGAGCGAAGTAGGTATCTGCCCAGTTCTTGAATGTGTCGCCCATCATGTTGTA
The DNA here is from genome assembly GCA_045629685.1 of Candidatus Aphodosoma sp. Lineage (GTDB taxonomy): Bacteria > Bacteroidota > Bacteroidia > Bacteroidales > Paludibacteraceae > Aphodosoma. Next base: position 2,631 of record JAZQRP010000234.1, read on the forward strand.
GCGCACGCGCTGCATCACTTTGTCGAGACATGGCAATATAGTGGTGTCTTGATTGGCAAGATAGAATTGTAAGCAGTTAATCATGAAGTTATAATCGGCATTATAATCATCTTCCGTATAATCGTGCCCAAATAGGTTCTGCCCATTGAAATCGCTACTTACCTTGCGTGTTTCGCGATACTCGCCATCTTGACCTTGCTCGTGGTAATAGTCGCTGAATACTACAGGTATCAATCGGCGCAATGTGCTTCGGTCATCACCTTTCCATGGAAAGTTCGACGAAATCACCGTGTGTGGACTGTTGCGATAGTCTATTTCGAAACTTTGAGAGCCCTTGGGGTTAATGGTCAATTGCCCTGTAATTTTGCCATAAAACGCTTCAAATGGAAAATTTTTGGCAGCATCATCAATAAACAATATATCAGTATTAGAATTTACGCGGTCAAGAAAGTGATTGTTTTTTGTCATATCTCCATCGCGTCCATCGAGAGTCACAATATTGGCGAGCTGTAGATAGTGCAATATGCGCATAAACAACGATTTGCCCGAACCTCCCGAACTTTCATCTTCATTAGTTATCTTGCTCTCCATGATCCATACACACTTTGCCATATCATCTTTTTTGAAATGGTGAAGCAAATAGCCATAAGTATATATCTTATTCACAAGGCTCATCACTTGTTCATATTGTTGCTCAACATTAAGACGGTTGCCATAGGGAGTAAATCGGTTCTGTGCTTGATATGCTGCATCTTCTTCGTCGTTGCCAGTCTCAAATTCGGCGCGCCAATTCATGCGACTACCATTGATAAGATAGCGAAACACCTTGCTATCGGTGTTATTGATAATGAAACGTCGTTCTGCATCAAGGTGGAACGCTGGTGGCAGTTGGCGAAACTTATGCGGAATCACTCTCGAACTCAAACAATACGACTCCACCTTTCTACTATCAGTTATCTTCATATTCTCTTTGTCAATCAGCACCGAACAATTATCAAAAAACAATGTCCGTGTAGTAGGCGTGCTAATATCAAAACTCACCTCTATACACTCCAAATCGTCGTATATCGACTGAGTAGCACGTTTACTATTGATATATGCCTCCATGATAGCAGTCGACACCTGGCGGTCTTTGAGGTCGCCACGCACAAAGTCGCGCAGCTGCTTCGGCTCCATACATTCAACCTTATAGTCATACACCCGACATGGTTTCATCTCACCAGTGATAGCATCTTTTATCTTATAGAACCCATTCAAACGCAAATAATACAACAAATTCGTTGCTTTAATCTCCACCCTACTTTTAGATATCCCATTACGTTCACTGACCGACTCTTGCCAGAATTGCGCCTGTAGTGCAGTACGAATCAACTTCTCAAACTCATGTTTGCTCGGACGTAGCTCTAAGTAGTCGCGCAAATCCTTACGTGGTTTGCCTCGTCTATCTCGTGGGGCATTCGTGAATAGCCATTGAGGTATGTTGATTGTATAGATTTCCATGTGCTGCAACGCCAATTTCTCTCCCTGGCGAATACCTGTAGCATCGATATCAGGAATATTATACACCTTATTGGCAAGGCGGTGAAGTTCAATAAGCGTGCTCATACTCAAATCAGCACTCTCCGAGTTTAACCACACAGGCACATAGCCCATCGACGCCACATTCATCGCATCACGTTCGCCCGAACAGATAAATATCGCAGGCAACTTCTCAGGCTTCTCCTTTAGTCGTTGTTCATTCAGTTCTTCGTATGCCTCTACAGCCTCATCATAGCCATTGATATAATCCTTTGGTTTCGTTCCTGTATAGAAAAAACGATATGTCTTGTCGTAGCTCAATGGGCAATACACCTTGCCAAACTTTCCGCAATCGTGCATGAATATCGGAAAATCGTCCGAACTATACACCGTCATACGAGTCAATCTACCAGTGTCCTTCTTGCGAATCACCTTCGTGTACGACTCCAAACTCAAATAATTATAACGCTCCAGCGTATCACACTTCACCATCGGTCCCCATGTCTTCAAGTCAGCTTCGCTTGGCCGCTTCTTCGCAACAAACGTAAATTGACCCTCCTCAGCATCCGTTCCCTCCACATCCTCAAATTCCATACGCTGCGCTTTATTTACTTCAGGTTTCAACAAGTTATCCACACCATAGCGTTCAGCCAACACATGAATAGCTTCCGAAAAATAGGCAATCCCATGATACTGCATATACGCATCAAAACAATTCATTTCGCGACCATCACCACCAAAGTCACACACCTTCCACACACCCTGTTGCTCCCTAATCGTAGCACTCGCAGTGCGCTCCTCCTCGCGCATCTTGAATTTCTTGGCGTTGCCATGCACCACATCATGCGCGCCTGGATATAAATCAAGCAATATATCCAATCCGCCATGAGTAGCATCCAATATTTTACTCTTCAAGTCTATCATAATAACGCAAAAATATTTAATTCCAAACCAACAATACAATTTTGGTTCTCAATTTCGTTTATAACCCTCGCGCGATCGTCACTAATATACGTGCGACCCTCAAGCATTTTATAAAAATTATCGCTACTGATAGCTAGCCTATTGGTCAGCATTCTGCGCATCACGCTTCGCTTGTCGCGACTACGGCTAAAATACCATTTACGCAGACATTGCGCTCGACGCTGTTTCTCCTCCTTGCAAATCATAGTTCAAAAATATTTGAGTTCGTTATCTGTTGCGAAATCTTATTCAACTCCTCGCGCTCAATCGTCGTAAACCGTTTGCTCTCGCGCTTCCAATCATAAAGCGTCGAGCGATTAAACTCAAATCTAGCAATGATAGCAGCTACAGCCTCCTGATGCTGCGCCTTGGTCAGCGACTCCAACCATATCTTTAATGCATTCTGTGCCATACTCATAGTCCATTATAAATTAACTCAGTTACTTCAGCCGCAAGAGCCTTCTTATCGAGGTAGCCACGACCACCTACCAAAATTTTGAGGATTTCAATCTTCTCTGGTTCCGAGAAAACCACCTCTTTTACCATGTTAATCACTTGTTGATTAGTCAATTCAAGATTAAATGTTGTTGTTCCCATAATTTTATCTCCTATTTTAATTAGTAAATTCAAAAAAAATATCACGAGCGAGCGAGTTCCCAGATTATCAGACCGTACACGGAGCATTCCGTGCGACATTCAATTTCTCCGACCTCATTCTGTCGGTTTATTCGCTCGTGATTGTGGGCTACATTTCCTACGAGCCAATTTCCTTATAAATACCCACTCTCAGTGTGTGCTACCCTCAAGCAAGCCTCAAGCAACCCTCGAGCAAGAAAACCTCCATTTCCAATACACACTCTCAGTGAGTGTTTTTCAGCCACGACGTTGAAGAATAAAATCTTTAATTTGCGAATATGTATGTGATATTTCATGCAAATACTCTAATGCTACAGATTCTTTTCCTAGAATAATCGCTTTTTCACACTCTTCCAAGCTTTCATCTATCACATTTAATCTTCTCAAGAACGCATTATCAAGGGCTATTACGATATTTTCAAATCGACTACCCAAATGATTATTAACTTTCTTGTTTGCGTCGGTTTGAATATAAATAAGCTCGACTGTCTTTAGTCCGCCATTTAGACATACAGAGCATATTGCTCGTTGTTTCTCGGCATCGTATCCCAACATCGTCGGCGGACAATATATCCATCCTTTCTCCTTACAATAAAATTTAATCATTGTGCGAAAATTCTTAACATTGTCTGGATTGGATAATCTTAAATAATAATTATTATACATTTCTGTAAAAATGACCAAGCGGTCGAGATTTTCTGCTTCAAAATAGGCTTCTGCCCATTCATTGAAATTGTCAAATTTTGCTTCCATACAATTAAATTTTGTTGGTTATTTGTACACTATTCGTTTTTTTGTATATTTGTGGTGTTTTCCGACA
>JAZQRP010000235.1:0-7881 GCA_045629685.1 Candidatus Aphodosoma sp.
CAAGTTTGTTTTATAATGATATTTCGGTTAAGCCGAGATTGTCGAAAAAAGAGGCTTTGGAGTGTTTGAAACAGAGTGATAGTGCTATAACTGATGAGGTTATAGAGTCGCAACCAGAGTTGTTGATTCATAAAAATTTGGGAGAGGCTCCGCATTTGGCTTATAAAATAAGGGTTAATATTTCATTGTTTGACCGTTGGGATTATTATGTTTCAGCACAAACGGGAGAGGTATTGGATAGATCATATGAAGGGGCAGTTAGTTGATAAAAGAGATTTGTAGATAATATATTAAGTCGTATTTCGAGTTTTTTTGAAATGCGACTTTTTTATAATCAATACATTGTAGTATGCTATATTTATAAATTATCTGTTATTTTTTCAATATAATTGTCTATTTTTATAGTAAAATGATAGATTGATGAAAGACAAAATAGATATTGGTGTGTTTTTTTGAAAATATTTTTGCTTGTTTGCAAAATAAATTGTAAATTTGCGCTTTAGTAGAAATTTATAAATATTTAACTATATGAAATTACTTTTTAGAATAAATTATCGCACTCAATGGGGCGAACAATTGTATGTCGTTGGCAATGTGCCTGAATTAGGTGATGGCGATGTTGCTAAAGCTTTGGCTATGAACTTTTCGCAAGGCGAAGAGTGGTGGTTGGAACTTGATATAACAGCAGCAAAAGCTAAAAAGTTGGAATATCAATATGTGTTGAAAAATCACAACGAAGGAACAACAACAAAAGAGTGGGGAGAACCTCGCAAGGTGGTAACAAAAACTGGAGTTGACAATGTGTTGTTGATTGATGCATGGAATAGTGTATCGGCTGTGGAGAATACATTTATGACTGCTCCGTTTGTGGATGTGTTGTTGAAGGAAAATTATACACCATGTGCAGGTAATAATGCTAAAAATTACACACATACATTAAGAGTTAAAGCTCCTCTTTTGGCTAAAAATGAGGCTTTGTGTATTATAGGTAACTGTGCGGAATTGGGCAATTGGTCGGTTGATAAACCTTTGTTGCTTTCTAACAAAAATTATCCTTTGTGGACTATTGATTTGGATTTGGGCAATGTAACTACAGAGGTACACTATAAATATGGTATATATAATACTGAAGGAAACTATTTTAAATGTTTCGAATATGGACAAGACCGTATAGTGCCACCTGCAGGAGGTAAACGTATGGTGATTGTTAATGATACTTTTGCTCGTTTCGATACTAATAGCTGGCATGGAGCTGGTGTGGGTATTCCAGTGTTCTCGCTTCGTTCGAAAAATTCGTTCGGTTGTGGCGATTTTTCTGACCTTAAGTTGATGGTAGATTGGGCTGAGAGAGTGGGTTTGAAACTTATTCAAGTGTTGCCATTGAATGACACTATCGGTACTCATACTGAGGCTGACGTGTTGCCATACGCAGCTATTTCGGCATTTGCACTCAATCCATTGTTCCTTGATTTGTCGAGATTGACAATGCCTAAAAAAGATGCTATCGTAGAGGAATATAAGAGATTGCAACCTATATATAACGCTGAAGAGCGTATGGATTTCTTGAATGTGGTGAACTTCAAACTTCGCTATATCGAGGCTGCATATAAATATAATAAAGATAAATTCCTTGCGTCAGAAGATTTTAAACAATTCTTTAAAGATAACGAATATTGGTTGAAACCTTATTCGGTTTATTGCTGTGTTCGTGATCAACGAGGTACTTGTGATTATCGTCAATGGAACGAATTTGCTGTATATTCAGAAAAGAAAGCTGATGAATTGACACACACATCTCATCCATGGTTTGATAATATTGCTAAATGGTGGTATTGTCAATATCAATTGCATTTGCAATTGCGTGAAGCAGTGGAATATGCTCATGCTCACGGTATTGTGGTTAAAGGCGATATACCTATTGGTGTAAATCGTAATTCAGTTGATACTTGGGTTTCACCTGAATTGTTTAATATGGACATGGCAGCTGGAGCTCCACCTGATATGTTTGCGGTGAAAGGTCAGAACTGGGAACTTCCAACATATAATTGGGAAGCTATTGAGCGCACAGGTTTTGATTGGTGGAAAAAACGTTTCGAGCAAATGGCTCGCTATTTTGATACTTTCCGTATCGACCATATTCTCGGTTTCTTCCGTATTTGGCAAATACCAAGAAAACATCAAGAGGGTATTATGGGTTACCTCAATCCATCTATTCCTTTGTATGTAGATGAGTTCGAATCACGTGGTGTGTGGTTTGATTATGAGCGTTTCACTAAACCTTACATTACAGACCATATCCTCTGGGAAAACTTTGGTGATGAGGCTCAATGGGTGAAAGATAACTGCCTTTATATCGAACATGGATTTGCTTGGCGCATTCGTCCTGAATGGGCTAACCAAACAGACGTGGAAGAACGTCATCGTCGTGGTGAAATCTCGGAACGTGTGAAATATGGTTTATTTGACTTGATTTCTAACGTATTGTTGTTTGAAGTAGAGGGCTCGGAAGGTCGTCAATATTATCCTCGTTACGGCATACAAACTTTATCGACTTTTGCTGCATTGAACGATCACCAAAAACGTGTATTCGAAGAACTTTATGTAGAATATTTCTATCGTCGTCAAGATGCCCACTGGTATAAATCAGGTATGCGCAAATTGCCAGCACTAAAAGCAGCTTCTAATATGTTGATTTGTGGCGAAGACTTGGGTATGATGACACATTGTGTTACTGCAGTAATGAATGAATTGTCTATTTTGAGTCTTGAAATTCAACGTGCACCTAAAACAGATAAAATCGAATTCTTCCATCCAGCAGATGCTCCATATTTGTCAGTCGTAACACCTTCTACTCACGATATGAGTACAATTCGTGGTTGGTGGGAAGAGGATCGAGAAGTGAGCCAACGTTTCTATAATCACGAACTTGGTCACTGGGGTGATGCTCCTTATTTCTGTGAATGGTGGGTGTGCCGTGATATTTTGGTACAACATCTCTATTCTCCAGCAATGTGGGCTATATTCCAATGGCAAGATTTGATGAGTATTTCTCCAGAATTACGCCGTGATAATCCAGAAGCAGAGCGTATTAATGTGCCATCGAATTCATATCATAGCTGGCGTTATCGTATGCATATCAATCTTGAAGATTTGATGAATGAAGAAGATTTCAATAGCACATTGAGAAATTATATTAAACAAGCAGGACGATAATATATTGTCGTTTAGCGGTATAGCGGATAATCTAAAAAAAATTAGATTATCCGTTTTTTTTATTTTTGTATGTTAGATATTTTTTGTAACTTTGCAAGGTGAAATGGAGTGATGTGTAATATATGAAACAAACAAAATATATACTTATATTATTTGTTCTTGTAATGTTGTTTTCTTCGTGTGTTATGTCGAAGAAAATAAACTACTTACAAGAAGGGAGGAATATTCCCGTTTACAATGATTCAGTCACGTTTGATGATTATTTGTTGCAGCGTGGGGATTATATATATGTGCGTGTAAATGCGATAGATAAGGATTTGGCGGATATGTTTAATGGTAATGTTTCGCTAAATAATATGTATAATTTAACTCCAGATAATTCTACTGCGCGTTTGTACCTTTATTTAGTAGATGAAGATGATTGTATAGATTATCCATACGTAGGGCGTTTGAAAGTTGTAGATAAGACATTGCGAGAGGTTAAGTTGTTGTTGGAGGAGAAGTTGGATGGTATGTTGCAAGGATATTCAGTGGATGTTCGTTTGGCTAATCGTAGTTTTTCTATTATAGGAGAGTCGGGTGCAGGGCGTTATAACATACCTCGAGAGCAGTTGACTATATTTGAAGCATTAGCTATGAGTGGAGATTTGTCGTTGTATGCTAATCGTAAAGATGTTCATCTTATTCGTCAAACAGCAGCAGGGACAGAGGTTAAGGTGTTTGATTTGCGGTCGAAATCAATAATTGATTCGGAGTATTACTATATTCAGCCTAATGATGTGATATATATACCATTTGATAGAGCTAAGCATTGGGGTGCAAATCATTTTACGAGTGTATTGTCTATGACATTTGCAACGGTATCATTTGGTTTGTTTGTGTATTCTGTGGTTAATACGATTATAAAATCTTCAAAGTAAATAGTGTTATGAAACAGATATATAAGCATATAATATATATAGTGGCAATAATGTTGTTGTCTTCATGTTATCCTATTCGGCGAGTTGGATTGTTGCAAGAGCGTAGTGGTTTGCCAGAGTATGAAAAAGGTGAGTATGAGTTGTATCGACTTCAGAAGAATGATGAGTTGGAGTTGCGAGTTGTTTCATTGAATATGGAAACAGCGTTGTTGTTTCAGTCGGGAGGAGTGTCGAACGTTTCGGCAAATAGTTCGTTTACTTATCGGATTTATGAAGATGGGACTATTGATATACCATTTTTGAGTAAGGTGGATGTGGCAGGTTTGACATTGCAAGAGGCAGAGCAAAAAATAGAGAATGAGCTTCGAGGATTTGCGGATGATATAATGGTTAAGTTGGCATTATCAACGGGGACATTTTGTGTTATTGGAGATGCTGGTCGTGGATATTTTCCTATATATAAAGATCGATTGACCATTTATCAAGCTTTGGCTTTGTCGGGGGGGATTAGTCCTTCTGCAGATTTGGCTCATGTTAAAATATTGAGACGTTCGGTTGAGGGTATGAAGATTATAGAGTTTGATATACGTCCACGGTCAGTGATAGACTCTGATTATTACTATGTGTATCCAAATGATGTAATATATTTTGATTTTTCAAAGCGTCGTTTTTGGGCAATTGATTCATATTCAGGATTTTTAAGTGTTATATCATCGTCTTTGAGTATGTTAGTGTCGGTTTGGAATACGTTTAATTAGGATATAATAAATAGAGGTATATCTTTGGTATTTAATTATAACTATTTAGTGTATGGAATATTATTCGGATAAGAATTCAAAGTATTATTATAGTAACGAGACACCTATTGTTGAGGATAGAGAAGCAGATTTTAATATTTTAGAATGGGTGTTTAAGTTTTTGCGTTATTGGTATTTGTTTGTTATAGCATTAGTTATAGCACTTTCTTTGGCGTATCTTAAAAATCGTAGTTGGATGCCACAATATTATACAGAGGGTAAAGTTTTGATAGAGTCAAGTAGTGCGGATAATACATATAATTTTATGCAAGGTTTTGGTGCAGGTATGGATTATATGAATACTAATAATCAGTTGCTTATTTTGGGTTCGTATGATTTGATTAACCGTACTGTGCAAAATTTGCCATTTGGAGTTGATTTTTATACGCGAGGGCATTTTCGTACGCATAGTCTTTATGGGCGAGAGCCAATAGCGATTAACCTTAAATATGCAGATACTCAACTTTATAGTTGTGAATTTCGTTTTATTCCAGTTGATGATGATAATTTTGAAATAGTGTTGGAAGATGAGTATAGTAAAGAAATGTTTCCTAACTTTAAGTTAAAGGGGCAATATGGGGTTCCGTTTGAGAACTTTTTGATGTTTGCTACTATTGATAAGTTGTATTTGCCTACTGAAAATATAGAGTTTTTGTTTCGGTTTCGCAATTTTTATTCACTTGAGGAGGAGTTTGCATCTCGTTTGCAATTGAGTTATATTGGAGAGATGTCTTCGGTTATTAGTGTTTCTCTTACGGGTAATGTGGTTGCTCGAGACCGTGATTTTATTAATGCTCTTTGTGCAGAGTTTCTTGAAGCTAATCTTGAAGAGAAGAATGAAGAGGCGACTAGGACGATCAACTTTATTAATGAGCAATTAGCTTTTATTTTTGATTCTTTGCAAACATCAGAGAACCGCTTGCGTCAATATCGTTCGAAGAATAATATGGTTGATGTAAATGCTTATACAATGTCCGTATTATCAAAGATGTCGGCTTTGGATGCTCAGCGTTCAGAATTAACTCTTAAAGAGGCTTATTTTGACGAATTGGCAGAGTATCTTAAGGAGAGTGTTATCGAAGAACGTCTTGTAGCACCTTCGTCAATTGGTGTTTCAGATCCAGTTTTGCTTGATTTGGTAAGTAAATTTAATGAATTGCAACAAAAGCGGAGTGATTTAGGAGAAAAAAATCCGCAGTATGAGCGTTATTCGAAACGCATGGAAGAGGTGAGGGCTACGATGCTTGAAGTGCTTGAAAATGTGCGTAAGATTCATGATATGGAGCGAGATGCGTTTGAAAAAGAGTATATGTCAGTCATGAGTGATTTGCAAGATCTTCCAGAGAAAGAACTTATGATGATTAATTATGAGCGGGCATATAAAATCAATGATAATTATTATACATTCCTTCTTCAGAAGCAATCAGAAGCACAGATTCGTAAGGCATCAAATGTTCCAGATAATAAGGTTTTGCAGAAAGCTAGGGTTCGTAATTCTCCGGTGAATGGAGGAGATAAGATGAAGGTCTATTTATTATTTGCAGTTATAGGTCTTTTAATTCCAGCGGCATATATTATTTTGAAAGAACTTTTGAATACAACTATACGTGATGAACGCGATGTGTTGAAGTTAACTAATATTCCTGTTTTAGGAACTATTCGACATGCGGATGAGTCAGCTGTAAAAGTTCAAACTATAGAGAAACCAAAATCACTTTTTACGGAAGGATTTCGTCTTATTCGTTCGCGCGTAGAGTTTATATCTAAACGGAAATCGGATATTTCGGTGTTAATTACTTCAGCTGAGTCAGGAGATGGTAAAACACATTTTGCTATTAATTTGTCAGGTGTATATTCTCTTGTGTCAGATAAAGTTGTTTTGATTGATATGGATATTCGTAATCCGAAGTTGACTAAAAAATTGGGTTATAAGAATAATAAAGGTTTAGTGCATGTGTTGATTGGTGAAGCGACATTGGATGAAGTGCTTATTAAGGACGATAAAGAGTTAGGATTTCATTTTTTGCCTGCAGGTATTGTGCCTCCAAATCCAGCTGAATTGGTAGGTTCTGATGAGATGATGAACTTGTTAGATGAATTGAAGCAACGTTATGATTATCGTATTATTGATACCTCACCTTTAGGCTTGGTTTCGGATGCGTATGCGGTAACGGGTGTTGTGGATGTTAATCTTTTGATTACTCGTGTATTTAAATCAGATAAATTATTCTTTAAGAATTTCATTGAGCAAGTTCAACAAGATAATGTTAATAATCCATATATTGTTCTTAACGATTTGCAAGTTTCCAAAAAAGGTAAGTATGGTTATGGTAAATATGGTTACGGCAGGTATGGTTATGGCAAATATGGCTATGGTAATACGTATTATTATCATCAGCAAAGTGCTAAATATTATACAGAAGACAAATAGATTATGAACACTTTTACATGATTTTGAAGAGAAAAGATGCTAAATCTTCGAAGTGATGTGGGGTAAAATAACAATAATTTATCCTCAAAACGTTGAGTTGATAGCCTAATTATTTTATAAAATCGATACGTTAAGTCCATATAACGTCCTGAAAGAACGCGGTTTAGGTGATTTTATAAAATAATTAAAAAATAGTTTGAGAAAAATTTGCAAGGTTGCGAAAAAAGTCGTACCTTTGCACTCTCATTTTGAGGAATAATGTAAAACAATAAAATATAAAAGTAAAATGTCAAAAATTTGTCAGATTACCGGAAAAAAAGCAATGATTGGTAACAACGTTTCTCACTCAAAACGTCGTACAAAACGTACATTTGATGTGAACTTGTTCCACAAAAAGTTCTATTATGTAGAACAAGGTTGCTGGATCAGCCTTACTATTTCTGCAGCTGGTCTTCGTACTATTAATAAACTTGGCTTGGACGCTGCTCTTACTAAAGCAGTTGAAAAAGGCTATTGTAAT
>JAZQRP010000236.1:0-3889 GCA_045629685.1 Candidatus Aphodosoma sp.
GCCTTGCGCAATGGATTGTCCGAGTGTGGCTTCCAGCAGTCCAAGTTCGCCATCAATAGGCGCTTTGATAGTGAGGTTGTCTTTGCGGCGACGAATCATCTGCATATTGAGGCGCATATTGGCAAGGCTCTCTTGCATCTGACTGACTTGCACACTGCGGTAGAGACTATCTTGCTCAGCACGGTGATTGACCAGTTGTAGGCGTTGTTGTGCCAAACGGTGGTCCTCCTCCGCACGGAGGTATTCCTCACGAGCAATGAGTTGGTCGGCATACAGGGCACGCTGCGCCTCTGCGGTGCGGCGTGTGCGTTCCACCTCCATTGCCAGTTGCAGGCGCTCTTGCTCCAGACTGAGTTTCTGCTGCTCCATAGAGATGAGGGTGTTGCGCAGAAGGTTCTCTTTCTCAGCGAGTTCGGCTTCGGAGTTGAGGATTTGCAGGTCGAGGTTGTCGTTGCTGAGCACCAGAATGCGGTCGCCTGCTTTGACATGCGCACCCTCTTCCACGATAATCTCTTGCACGACACCGCCTTCGAGTGGCGAGAGTTGGATAGTGGTCATGGGTTGCACTTGTCCGTTGAGACGAATGTAGTCGTTGAACTCGCCCTCGGTGACAGTGGCGATGGTCAGAGTTTCGGGGTCGATACGCATAGCGCCATTGCTGCTACGAGCAAGGAGAATAATGAGCAGTACAGCCACTGCTGAGCCCAACCAATAGGGCAATGCTTTGAGGGTGAAGGCACGGGCAATGCCTTTTTTCTTTTCGATGATTTTATCCATGATGTTTATTTAGATGTTAGACCGTTTTACTATTAGACCGCTATGCTGTTGGATGTTAGACTTCGCCTTTCATCACGCATCGCGTTCTTACAATCTTATTGGCAAACTGCGTGCCAAAATATGTAATATGCTGATAGTGAACACAATGCTATTTTTAGCACTTTACGCATATGTAAAGAAACTTTACAATTGAGTGTAAAGGGATTTGACAGTGTTATAGGTAGAATTTTGTGTTTTTATCTTCATGCTCCTTAAATCTCAATGTAGCGGTACTTCCATGCTTTTCTCTTGAAAATTACACACAATGTACGCATTGGCGACATTTTTTTTATATATCATTTGCATAAACCAAATAAAAAGAGTAATTTTGCACGCAAAAAAAATTATAGAATGATGAAGAAGATATTTTTTATTTCTCTATTTAGTTTGTTGTCTATTATAATACTAAAAGGTGCTACATTTGCAACATTTTTTGTGGATGGTATAGGTTATTCAATAAATAGAGATTCTACTGGAGCGATTGTTGAAGCTTCAAGCTACAAAGATATTAATCATAATTATGATAATTTAGATAAAACAATAATTATCCCTGATTCTGTAGTATATCAAGGAAAAAAATTTCCTGTAGTTAGAATAGGAAATTATGCTTTTTATTATTCTCGTATTGATTCTGTTGTACTACCGAATACGGTCACTTATATTAGTGAGTATGCATTTTCCAATACAAGCCTTAAATACATAGATTTTGGAGAAGGATGTCAGTGGATTACAGAAAAAGCATTTTATCCTGCTAATGCACTTACACAATTAAGATTTCCCGCATCTCTTCAGGCGATTTTTGGCGCGAATGCGTTCGCGTTTATTACTGTTAAAGACATCTATTGTGCCGCAACAACTCCTCCTAATTTAGGTTATTATGTATTTTATCAATATGGGGACATGGAAGAAAAATTAAGTAAAATCAATTTACATGTACCATATGGCTGTGGTTCCGCATATAAAAATGCAGGACATTGGGGGTATTTCAATATAGTTGAAGATTATAATCCTGCAACATCGACTGAAGAAATATTTGATATACACCAGAAAAGTAAATTATTTATTTTGGAAGGAAAGATGTATATACAAATCAATGAGTCTGAAATATATGATTTAATCGGGAATAGAGTCAAATAAGTGTTTTCTCTTGATTCTATTCATTAATTTAATACTCGTGCTACCTTTAATTCGAATAATAGATTAAGCCACAATGCTCATATAAATAGACTCTATATAGGCTACAATAGTCGTGACTTGATTACTTAGCCAAAGGGAGTTACACTCCCAATACAATAGAAGGGGAGATGTTAAGTTTTTGGCTTATTGTTCGAGCGAGCGAGAGGCTGGGTTCTACTTTTCCGTGCATATCAATTTTTTTCACTACCTTTGCGAGCGTATTATAAAAATTGCAAAACACCATAATAATGAAACAGGTATTATCTTTATGCATGATTTGCTTTTGGGCAATATCAGCGATAGCGCAGCGCGCTGCTGTCCCAGTTGGCTATGTGGATTTGGGATTGCCAAGTGGTACTTTGTGGAAACTACACAATGAAGCAAAATTTTATACTTATGAAGAAGCAATGACTACATTTGATAATCAATTACCAGAGAAACATCATTTCGTTGAATTGGAAAAATTCTGTGAGTGGAAATGGATAGATGATGGTAGTTATCAGGTTGTTGGTCCCAATGGCAATAGCATGATATTACCAGCAGCAGGATATCGTGGTTGCGGTATAGAAATAAGCCACATAGTAAGCAATATTGGTATAAATGGTTACTACTGGTCATCTACTCCTTACGATTCAGATAATGCGTGGAACCTCTGCTTTGATTCTATTGGCGTTTATATCTATCAAGACCCTAAATGTGGCGGAGTATCCGTGCGTTTAGTCCAATAATTTAGGATATTGCGTTCGCAAGAACGCTTTGCAAAAGAATTCCCACAAAAAGCCCACCGAAGTCCTAGAGATCTCCTATGGTGCTCCCGAAACGCGCCGAGAATTACACTCCCAATACAATAGAAGGGGAGATGTTAAGTTTTTGGCTTATTGTTCGAGCGAGCGAGAGGCTGGGCTCTACTTTACCGTGCATAATTTCACTCAAACGAGGAGCACTGATACCAAGCATTGCTGCCACTTTGGTTTGGGTCAATTCCATCTCAAACATACGCAGTTTGATAGTAGCAACTAATGTAGGTTTACCTATCGGATAGTGTATATCCTCGTAATCCGCCACAAGATTAGAGATAAGCACCAATTCGATATTTTCTGGGCTATCCTCTGGAATATTATCTCCCCATGTCAACGGAAGCAATTCTTCTATACGAGCAAGCATTGCTTCGTATTCTTTTTGTGTCTTGATAGCTGTCATATCGTTATAAATTTGAAATATCTGTTATTTTGTCGTATTCGGCATGCGTGCCAACAAAGCGAATATATACTAATTGAGGGGTAAATTTGATGACTACCACCAGTCGAAAATCATTGCCTTTGATATTAAATACATAATGTTGATTGCCTACATAGTCCACGGAATTAAAAGTTTGGCGGATGTCTGTCAAGTTATTCCATTGTGCATCTTCTGTCTTGGCGTACCAATCCTCTAAAGCATCTTTAGCTTGCGGATGCGTTGTATAGTATTCAACCAATGCCTGTTTCTTAATGACCCTCATAGTCTTATTCATTAAAATTCAGTGCAAAGATAATGCCATTTTTCCAAATATCAAAATATTTTTACGAAAAAGTGTAATTTTAATAAAAAATCCTTAAACATTAAACCATCAAAAAAATATTCTATTAGGCAAAAAATACCCATTTTCTTGCATATGTGCAATTTTCGTAGTAAATTTGCAATAAATTGCGAAAAAATCTTGCGTATATGAAAAAATATTACTATTTTTGCAACCGCAATAGATTCCTATGTAATTAACCAATCCGCAAAGGTGTCAGAGCGGGCAAAATACTATCGAACATGAGAAAGTTTATTATTTTAGCATTTACACTCGTCTGCTGTTTTAGCAGTATAATCGCTGCTGAGTATGATTTAATCATTAAAACTAACTCGGAGA
>JAZQRP010000237.1:0-4989 GCA_045629685.1 Candidatus Aphodosoma sp.
TGATTATACAAAATACACTTTACACCTTACACAATCCACAATAAATTTGCATATATTCAAAAAAAGTAGTACCTTTGCGGTCGAAAAATAAAATAACCATCCTATGCAAATAATAACTACCAAAAAAGCATTGCAATCAACCGTTCAGGCATGTAAAGCAACAGGCAAAACGATCGGTCTCGTGCCTACTATGGGTGCGCTCCACGAAGGACATGCTACGCTCGTTCGCAGAGCTGTAACAGAGAATGATGTATGTATCGTCTCTGTCTTTGTCAATCCTACCCAATTTAATAATAAGGAGGACCTGGCTAAATACCCTCGTGATATCCAGCGTGATGCTGAATTGCTTCGTTCTATCGGTGCGCACTTCGTCTTTGCACCCACGCCAGAGGAAATGTATTCAGCAGAAGAGATGAATGCTGTTTTTGAGTTCGATTTTGCAGGACTGGACAAGGTGATGGAAGGCAAGATGCGTCCAGGCCATTTCAATGGTGTGGTACAAGTGGTTAGTCGTCTTTTCTATCTCACTCAACCAGACAAAGCTTATTTCGGTGAGAAAGACTTCCAGCAGTTGGCTATCATCCACCACATGGTGGAGCGCAGCAGTATGGCAGGCACTTTCGGAGAGTTGCATATTATCGATTGTCCTATCGTGCGTGAGCAGTCTGGCCTTGCGCTCTCTAGTCGTAATGAACGCTTGTCAGATGCTGAGAAACAGACGGCATTGGCTATCTCGCGCACGCTTTTTGAGTCGTTGGAATGGGCTAAAGAAGAGGGTGTGACGGTAGCGGCAGTGCAGCAGCGTGTGATAGATACTATCAATGCTGTGGACGGATTAGAGGTGGAGTATTACGAGATTGTTGACCAAACCACTTTGCAACCCACTACTGTTTTCACCAATGCTATTGGTTGTGTAACGGTCTATTGCGGTCCCGTCCGTTTGATTGATAATATACGATATTTTTGATTGGCGGCCTGTATTTCTAAAGGTCTAGTATAGCTAGTAGGTCTGGTAAATCTAGTGTAGATTATATGCGTGATTTTCGGATCAGTATCGGATCAATCTCGGATCAATCTCGGGAGCTGAACAAAATTTACACTTTTTTCTTGCGTATTTCAAAAAAAAGTACTACCTTTGCGGCTGAAAATCTAATTTACTCATTCGATTGAGTAAAATTACGCACTCCATTGAGTAAATTTTTTATATCACTATTTTTTATGATACAACGCAAACAATATCAGGTGCTTATATCGAGGTTGGGTGAACCAAGAAAATGTATTCAAGTTATAGAAGGACCCCGTCAAGTAGGTAAATCTACTCTCGTTAAGCAGGTTTTAAAGTCTATTTCTATCCCTTGGTTGCATTTTTCTACGGATAATGTTCCTACCAATTCAAATCAATTTATTAGCGATTGTTGGATGGTAGCGCGCATGAAGATTCAAACAGAGCATTTGGATGAATTAGTATTGGTCATTGATGAGGTGCAAAGGTTGAACCGTTGGAGTGATGCTGTAAAAAAAGAGTGGGATGCAGATACATTCAATGATGTCAATATTAAGGTTATTCTTTTGGGGTCATCTCGAGTTATGTTAGAGCGAGGGTTAGCAGATAGTCTTATGGGTAGATTTGAAACTATTCGCATGGGGAATTGGTCTTTACAAGAAATGCAAGAGGCATTTGGGATGACATTGGATGAGTATATATATTATGGTGGGTACCCGGGTGCATATGCTTATATCTCTGATGAAGATCGTTGGCGTGAATATGTTAGAGGTTCTATTATTGATGCCACTATCAATAATGATGTATTAATGGATACTCCTATTGGAAAGCCAGCATTATTAAGACAAACCTTTGAATTAAGTGCTGCCTATTCAGGTCAGCAAGTGTCTCTCACTAAAATGCTTGGTCAATTGCAAGATGCTGGCAATACGACCACATTAGCTGGTTATTTAGACCTACTTAATCAGTGTGGAATGGTGTGTGGGTTGCAGAAGTTTGCGATGAATCAAGTTCGCCGCAGAGCATCGATTCCCAAATATCAAGTTTATAATAATGCACTATTGAGTTATTATTCGGATGATGATTTCAAGCAGGCGCGATCCAATCCTAAAGTGTGGGGCCGTTTTTTCGAATCGGCTATAGGTGCTTATATCCTCAATAGCGCATATTTGTATAATTTAAAGGTTTATTATTGGCGCGAAGGTACAGATGAAGTGGATTTTGTATTGATGCGTAATTCTTGTATTGTAGTTATAGAGGTGAAAAGCAATGGTGAAATGGATACTAAGGGTTTGCATCGTTTTGCAGAAGAATATCGTCCACACCGTAGTATTATTGTTGGTCCTAAGGGTGTTCCTGCAGATGTGTTTCTTAATATGGATCTGCGAGAACTTTTTCTCTAATTGCAAAATTTACACTTTTCTCTTGCGTATTCCTCAAAAAAGTAGTACTTTTGCGGTCGTGTAAAAATTAAAGTTCAACTTTAAATTTGTCAAACTAATGGATAACTATCTCATAGACAGAAAGTTATTATCGTCAATTACGGACGCGTTTCGTTATTTTTCTGTCATAACCGTTACATGGAGAGCATGAGATGTTCCAATCTTTTGATGCGTATTGTTCATACCGCTCATTTTTAAAAAACTGATATAATATTTCTTGCACAGTTCTGTCTGGTGGCGGTGTGGTCCCGTGATGCTACCGTGATTGGACTGAAAATCCTCACTACTCACTACTCACTACTTGATAAATGATTTTATCTATGTTTATGTCTGGCGGGTGAGAATTTGTAATTAAGCAGCATTTCCGTTTTTGAAGCGCAGCGCGTTTTTGTAAGTGAGTAAAACGAACGCGTTTTTGTGAGCAGCCCATCATGCCCGTTATAGGTCACGATTAAGCGGAAAGAGAATATTAGCGGGCTGCAAGCTTGCTTGCGAGCCGATAATAGGTGATTTACGCTCAAGGCCGCGTAGGCCAATAGCCATGCGGACGATAGGCTGCGAGTTTTTGATTTACTAATAAAAAAATGTTTTCTCTATTTTCATTTTGTTTTCTTTATTTTTGTTTAAGTAATATCCAATACCACGCGAAAAGCACCTTAATTGCAAACTGAATATTACAATTTCTACAAAAATCGTCAATTATTCCACATTTATTATTTAAAAAATCCGTACCTTTGCACGCTGTTTTATTTTACGCGTGCTATACGCGTATACATCAGCCCCGAATAACCAGAAAAAAATCATCTCTAGTTAACTATTTAAGTCCGACCATTTCGTTGGCGTCAACAAAATGGTACCTCTTGGGAGTGGCTCACAATGTTCTATTGAGGATATTTCCGTTGGATATCGTGTCAAGAGTCAGCGTGGCGTGCAGTTTCGCCAGTGGGCGACGAACATGGGGTGGATGATATAAAAAACAAAACCCGATAACTTGACCGAAATCAGAGGTTACCGGGAATAAACGCTGCAAAAGTACTGCAAAATTTTGATATATGCAAATTTTCCAGCAAAAAAATGCAAAAAAAGTATTAAAATCATGAAATATACCGATTTTGAACGTATTATTTCGGCGCAAAGGATGCAAAAGTACCTTGCGGCTACGAATAATGACACTCGCAAGGCGATGACGTTATATAGGTTGAATTTACGTCTCTCTCAAGAGATGTTTACAGTAGTCAGTTGCTTTGAAGTAGCACTTCGCAATACGATAGATACTATAATGGTTCAACAATTTGGAACAGATTGGTTGAGAGATTCTGTTCAACCTGGTGGTATATTTGATTCTCCGAATTGCGAAAAGACAAAGTCAATAATCACGAAAGCATATAACAAATTAACAAGAACAACTGGTTATACACCGACTCAATTGTTATCGTCCATGGAGTTTGGAGTGTGGAAATATATGTATTCTCCCTATCAATATGTAGCCACAGGGCAAGTGTTATTGGGTGTGTTTCCAAATAAACCATCTTCAACGATTGGCATGCAATTAAATCATTCTCATTTCTTTAACGAGTTGGATAAAGTGAATAAATTGCGTAATAGAATTGCACACCATGAGCCAATATGTTTTGTACATGGTATTACCACAGCAGATTCGTCTTATATTATCACGGAGTACCAAAAGATCTTAGTACTTTTTAATTGGATGGGAATTGAAAGTACATCGTTGCTTTATGGTTTGGATCACATACAAGATGTATGCTATAAAATAGATAATATTCAATGATAAATAACATCAAAAATAAAACAACATACAGCAAAATGCCAAACAATAGTGAAATAGTAATTTGCAGAGGGAGAATTGGATAAAAATGTGGTCTGTGCAAATTTGCACACACCACTTCGCATGGAGTTATAAATTTTATTTATGTTTATGGCTGGCGATTGAGAATGAGTAATTGTTTTTGAAGCGTAGCGCTTTTTTGTGAGTGAGTAAAACGAACGCGTTTTTGTGAGGCGGATGATAATAAAAAGTAACTGCGTAGAAAAATTTATCTTTGTTTATCTCCGATGGACTCAATGCTGTTTGTTAGGGGACGGCAGACATTCTGCCGGCAAGAGAGAAAGATTATTAAGGCGCATTATATGCTCGTATATAAATGCGGATTGAGAAGATTACGCTCAAGGCGGCGTAGGCCAAAAGGCATAGCGGGCGTAACAAAGAGCATAGAGGCCAGAGGTGTTTATTTAGGTTTATTTACCATTATAAATCATCCGCCGTCGTTTTTGATTAACTAATAAAGAAATGTTTTTAATATTTTCATTTTGTTTTCTTTATTTTTGTTAAATTAAAATACATTATGGGTTCGTCGTTTTGATAAAATAGATCACAAAATATAAAACAATAAAAAAACACACAATATGATGAAAGCATTTTCATTCCTGACGATTTTAGAGAGTTTGAGTAAAAAACTATCCATTTTGCGAACCAAAATGCATAGTGATGATTTACGAGTCGATTACGAGTCAATTACGAGTCAA
>JAZQRP010000238.1:0-17726 GCA_045629685.1 Candidatus Aphodosoma sp.
AAACCTGCACTTACAAGTACAACAACAGGCATAATTCTTAAATGGGATACTGTTCTTGGTGCAGATAAATATGTTGCTTACCGTTCGCAGCTTGTTGACGGAAAGTGGTCTGACTGGAAGAGCGTTGCAACAATAAAAGACGGTAAAACTTCAACTACTGATACAACTGCTGTTATTGCCAATTACACAATGAATAAAGGTGGCTACAAATTAGATTTAGCCTATTTCATTACAAAATATCTTCGCAATGAAACTATAGAAGAAAATGATATAATAGAAATGATTTTAATGCCTGTCAATATAAATTCATCAACATCAACTACAACTGGCGCAACATCTATAACAAGCATAAAACCACTTACTAAACTTGCAGCTACAACAATCCGAAGTGGCAAAAATAAACACTCGCCAATGCGCATCAAAATACTCTACAATGGATTTTAAATAATTAATAATGAATTTCAATAATAATATAACAAATAACTTACAAAATGCCATTGAATTTAGCAATGGCGAGAGAGAGAGATTAGGTGATAATCAAATATTTCCTAATCACGTTGTGCTTGGATTGATGAGATTGAGCGATTGCTCTGCAATGAATATATTAAATAAATTAGGTATTAATTTAAGTTTGTTGAAAACTAAATTAGAAGATATTAAAAATATTAGCTCTGCCGACGCTAACTTAGCCTCACTACACCGCACTACCGAATCTCTATTATTACTTACTAATTTAGAAGCAAAACTATCACATTCACAAGAGGTTCACACACACCATCTTATAATGGCAGTATTGCGACAAAAAGACACTGAATTAGTCAAATTGTTTAGCGAAATGGGCATCGATTACGACAAATTCAAATCGCAAATTACCTCTGTACCACAACCTAAAATGGGGTCGGTATATGACAATGACGACGATTTGGAAGATGAAGAAGATAGCATGCCTCGCCAAAATAGTGGTCATACAAAAACTACCACTACCCCATCTAACCCTAATTCAAGCACTCCTGCATTAGATAATTTCTCTCGCGATTTATCGAAAGCTGCAGTCGAAGGCGAATTGGACCCTGTGGTTGGACGCGAACAAGAAATTCAACGTACTATACAAATCCTCAGTCGCCGTAAAAAGAATAATCCTGTCCTAATCGGCGAACCAGGTGTAGGTAAATCAGCTATCGTGGAAGGTTTGGCTACTCGCATTGTCAATCGCCAAGTACCTCGTGCTCTTTTCGATAAAAAAATCGTATCGCTCGACTTGGCAGCTATGCTTGCAGGCACTAAATATCGTGGTCAATTCGAAGAGAGATTGAAATCGGTGATGAACGAATTGGAAGCTAATCCAAATATCATTCTCTTCATCGACGAAATTCATACTATTGTTGGTGCTGGTGCTACAACTGGATCTCTCGATACTGCTAATATGTTGAAACCAGCTCTTTCACGTGGCAAATTCCAATGTATCGGTGCTACTACTCTCAACGAATATCGCCAATCAATCGAGAAAGATGGTGCATTGGAACGTCGTTTCCAAAAAATATTAGTCGAAGCTACAACTAAAGAGGAGACTCTTCAAATTCTTCGCAATATCAAAGACCGCTACGAAGATCACCACCAAGTGACATATACCGATGAAGCGTTAGAGTTATGTGTTAATTTGACAGAACGATATATCACCGACCGCTCGTTCCCTGATAAAGCTATTGACGCATTGGATGAAACTGGTGCTCGTATGCACTTAACTAATCTCAGTGTACCGGCTCATATTGAGGAACTTGAAAACAATATAGCTGAGTTCGACGGATTGAAAAAAGAGGCTGTATTACGTCAAGATTTCGAACTCGCAGCTAAATATCGCGACCAAGTTGCTACATTGGCATCTCAATTGGAATTAGAGAAAAAACAGTGGTTAGCTGAAAGCAAAGATAATCGAATTGAAGTGACAGGCGATGACGTAACTGCCACTATATCAAATATGGCAGGTGTGCCATTAACTCGTATAGCAGAGAGCGAAAACGAACGATTGCTCAAAATGGGCGAAGCATTGAAGGGACAAGTCATTGGTCAAGACGATGCTGTACAAAAAGTAGTTCGTGCTATTCGTCGTAGCCGTGTAGGACTAAAAGACCCAAACAAACCTATTGGTTCATTCATATTCTTAGGCCCTACGGGTGTAGGTAAAACTTTATTAACTAAAAAATTGGCTGAATATATGTTTGGCTCGGTTGATGCCTTAGTGCGTATCGACATGAGCGAATTTATGGAAAAATTCTCTGTATCACGATTAGTAGGAGCCCCTCCTGGATATGTTGGCTACGAACAAGGTGGACAACTCACCGAAAAAATACGCCGTAAGCCATACTCTATCGTACTTTTCGACGAGATAGAAAAAGCTAATTCAGAGGTATATAACATATTATTACAATTACTCGATGAAGGCTTTATCACTGATGGTTTAGGTCGTAAAATCGACTTCAAAAATACAGTGATTATCATGACCTCGAATGCAGGTACTCGCCAATTGAAAGACTTTGGTCGTGGAGTAGGTTTTGCAACTGCCGACAAGACTGAAAATCAAGAATATGCACATGCAGTTACTCGCAAAGCATTAGAAAAGACATTCGCTCCTGAATTCCTCAATCGTATTGACGAGATAATCAACTTCAACCAACTTACTCGCAACGATATTAACCAAATCATCAACCTCGAATTAGATAAATTCAAAGCTCGTTGCAAAGGCTTAGGATTTGAACTCGAAGTATCAGATGCCGCAGTTAATTTCTTGGCAGATAAAGGCTTCGACAAACAATATGGCGCACGTCCATTGCAACGCTCAATACAGACTCATCTCGAAGACTTGATTGTTGAAGAGATGCTTTCGATAGGTGAAATGAAACGAGATAAAGTGGCTGTGGATGTTGATACCCCAAACAATAAATTGATGATTCTTTAAACATAAATTACCATAATTACCCATTAAATAATAATTTATGAGAAATTTATGGAAATTTACGTTAAAAAAATATCAGAATTTTGATAGATATATCAAAAAAAAATTGTAACTTTGCACCCGCAAAATGAGAATAATATAGTTGATACAAAAGGAGGCGACTCCCGACTCTCAACTTTAACTTTTTAGGATGTATCCGTAGCTCAGTTGGTAGAGCAATTGACTCTTAATCAATGGGTCGAGGGTTCGAGCCCCTCCGGGTATACAAAAATATGGATTGATATAATATCAATCCATATTTTTTATTGCACCATATATACCTATATGCCTATTTTTTAGATTTCTTGAGTTTAGCTTTCAACTCTTCAATTTCTTGACCTTGATTATAAATTGTTTTCAACAATGCGTTCAACTCTTCATTTTCAATACTTGTTGGATATTGTGCATTCACACGTTCAATAAAGTCACTAAGCACGTTCATGTAATTCATAAAAGCTTCGTATGGCGACTCGTATGGAATACTTTGTGCCAAAACACCACCATTTGAATAGTGTTTTGTGGTCATAAAGAAGAAATTTCCTGTATCTTGCAAACGTAACCAATCTACTTTCAACAACGGATCAGTACAAAGATGCACGCGTTCTGCCAAATTATACAATTTATTCAATGCTTCGTTTTGAAGGTCATTACCACACCAAGCACTAATATCTTTCTCTTCATCGGTCCACGACATTGGATAGAG
Source organism: Candidatus Aphodosoma sp. (assembly GCA_045629685.1). Taxonomy (GTDB): domain Bacteria; phylum Bacteroidota; class Bacteroidia; order Bacteroidales; family Paludibacteraceae; genus Aphodosoma. The sequence goes on from JAZQRP010000238.1 coordinate 3,693, forward strand.
TGCCGAGAGTGTATCTACTGGTTTAAATGTATCAACAGTCTTACTTGGAGTTGAGAATGTAATACCCTTCTCTATTGCGTGATAAGGCAATGCTTTGAAGAACTCAAAGATACCCGATTGTTTTGAGTTGAGCTGACCTAATGCTTCATATCCCAAGAAGATATTAAACACCTCTTCTTCTGCAGGAGAAGCATTCACCCAATTGATAAATTTCTCTGCTGTAAGTGGATATTCACACCATCCCCATTGCGAAAAACGATAGTTGATATCATCACTCAATTTGCTATCGCGTACAAGCAATTTTGCTTTTGGATTGGCAATACTTGAATATACATAATGCGAACTCTTCCAACCCATTACGTGTTTAGCATCTTCAATCATAATGGTTTTATAACCCATACGATACACTTTATCAGCTATTTCATCGCTGAATAGAAGTGCAGTATTTGCAAATACAGTAGGACGTTTACCAAAGAGCTCTTGAATTTTATCTGCTTGCATTTTCACTTGCATTTCAAATTCGTCATCGTTATACAATGCTGCAAGTGAATGTCCGTATGGAGTTGCAAGAAATTCTACACTACCGGTTTTAGCCAATTCTTGGAAACTTTCGATTACTTCAGGAGCATATTGCTCAAATTGTTCGAGCGCAAGACCTGATATAGAAAACGACACACGGAAACGTCCATTAGAACTCTTAATCATATCGAGCAACATACGATTGGCTTCGAGATAAGATTGGTCAACTGCCATTGCCATTGCCGATTCATTAGCATAATCATCATAATAGTAATGGTCATTACCTATTTCAAAAAAACGATAACGTTTAAGATTGTATCTTTGATGAATGCGGAAACAGAGATTTATTGTTTTCATATATTAGACTATTATTAGCGAAACACGAGTTTTAACCCTCAACTTCGCTCGTTAATATTATTTATTTAATTATATTTTATGTTTATTGTAGTTGCTATAATTTCTATAGTTTGCTATAGTCGCTATAGCTGCTATAACTGCTATAACCCAAGCACCTTATCATAAATTGCGCGAACTTTTTGACCTGCATACTCCCATCGAATTTGGTCAATTTCAGCCAAACCATTCTCACGCAACGATTTATACATTGCTGGATATTTCACAATAGCATGGATATAATCTGCCATTGCATCAATATCCCAATAATCAGTCTTAATTGCATGATCGAGAATTTCGGCACAACCCGATTGTTTTGAGATGATACTTGGAGTTCCACATTGCATAGCTTCTAGTGGAGATATACCGAATGGTTCTGACACTGAAGGCATCATATAAACATCACTCTCTGCCAACATCTCATATACATTGCGACCTTTCAAGAAACCAGTGAAATGGAACTTATCTGCAATACCTTTTTTAGCTGCAAGACGCACCATTTTGTCCATCATATCACCACTACCTGCCATCACAAAACGCACTCCATCAGTAGTTGCCAATACACGAGCTGCTACCTCTACAAAGTACTCAGGACCTTTTTGCATTGTGATACGACCCAAGAATGTAATCACTTTGTCTTTACGCTCTGATTTATGCAATTCATCGACAAAATCAAGAGGTTCTACAGCATTATGCACTGTTGTAACTTTTGCTGGGTCTTGATGATATTTTTCAATTACGGTATTACGTGTAAGGTTTGATACTGTAATAATATGGTCAGCTGCATCCATACCCTCTTTCTCAATGCGATAAACATCTGGATTTACATTACCACGACTACGGTCATAATCAGTAGCATGTACGTGAATTACCATAGGCTTACCGCTAATGCGTTTAGCAAAAATACCAGCAGGATAAGTCAACCAGTCGTGAGAATGAATGATATCAAAATCCAAAGAATGAGCTAATACACTTGCCACAGCCTCATAGTTACCAATCTCTTCAAGAAGGTTATCTGGATAATGACCTGAGAATTGAATACAACCTAAGTCATTAGTACCAATACGATTAAAATCATATTTAATCCCATTACGGAAATGATAGTAAGTATCAGGATGCAAGAATGAGCCTATGCGGTTATTAACAAAATTCCAATCTACATCGCGCCAAACTACAGGCACTGTATTGGCACCGATAATACGGAGAAAAGATTGGTCTTCATCACCCCATGGTTTTGGTATAACGAATGTTATATCCATATCAGGCTGCATACTCATACCACGAGTAAGGCCAAAACTCGCAGTACCCAATCCTCCCAAAATATGCGGTGGAAATTCCCACCCAAACATCAATGCTTTCATTTTATCAATTCACAATTCACAATCCATAATTCACAATTATATATTGCGAATATTTATACTTTAAGGTTAATAAATTATACTTTACTTTTATCGCGTATTAAGCATTTCACATTGAGCCGCATGCACTATAGAAGCAGCACGCAAAACTTCAGCTACCGACATAGCAAAACTCATAGCTCCATGCCCACGGAAAGGTGGGTTGCCATCATACAATTCAGAAAGTGTGCATAGCGTCAACTCTTTCATCTCTGACTCAAAACCTGCCATCATACGCATCACAAACGACACACCACTCATCTTATAAACTTTAAGATATGCCTCTACAAATGTCGCTGTTGTCCATGGCCAAATTGGTCCATTGTGATAATTGCGATCACGCTCTAATTCACCTCCAATATATTCAGGACGATACATACCACTCTTCGGACTCAGGCTACGCAAACCTTTAATTGTCAACAACTCACGAGTAACTATATCTACTACCGATTTTTGTTGTTTTCTATCTAAAACTGAATATGGCAACGACACTGCAAACAACATATTAGGACGCACCTCTTTGTTGTAATAGTCACCATCTACATAATCATACAGATATGTGCCATTCCAGAACTTATTAACCAACGATTGACCCGAAATACCTGCTTGATAATCAAATAAATCTGCTTGATTTTCAGATTTCAAAGCAGTAGCCAATTCTGCTGCAAATTTCAATGCATTATACCACAACGCATTAATTTCCACAATATAACCCGTACGAGGTGTAATTGGCCAACCATTCTCTACAGCATTCATCCATGTTGCTGGATGCTCTTTTCCGTTTGTAAACAAGAGTCCATTATCATGCACTGCAAGATTTGGATGTTGCTGACGACGAATATAATTAACAATATCAAATACCAATTGACCATACTTATTCGCAGCCACTTCTGCGCCATTTTTAGCAGCATATTGTTGAATAGCCCAAATAGCCCACAACAATACATCTGGCGCATCAACCTCTTTTAAGCGGGTTGTTGCAGCCTCACCATTCATAAATTCACGCAAAGCTACCACCGCTCGTTCCATTATCTCATCAAAAGCTTTCTCTTTATCAGCATACAAAGTTGCACCAGGAAGCGAAATGAATTGGTCGCGAGCACGATAATCAAACCATGGACAACCTGCCAAAAGATATGCGCCATCTGACAATCTATTATGGAATTGATCTGCCGATGCCTTCAAACAAGCAATAAAATCAGGACGCTCTTTTCTTGCCTCTTTTTCATCTTCAAACAATCGCTTCATCTTACGAGGCGAAATTGCATCTGTACCAGCCGAAAAGACCACAGTCTCACCCTTTTTAATAGAAAGCTCAAAATATCCAGGCACAAACAAATCTTCTTTAAACGCATAACCACGCTCTGCCTCTTTCGAATACTCGACTCCATCATACCAATTAGGTTCTGACACCCATTCCATCTGTTTGTTAGTCTGCATCACAAGATCAGGATATCCTTCATACATACAGAACGATACACCATTTTCTACATCAGCATAATCAGTACGAGCAACCGAATTTTTCTCAGTCAATTTATTCACATTGCGGAATGCAAGGAATGGACGCAAACGCAAAGTTGTAGCAGAATGAGCTTCAAGCAATGTATATGCCACCAACACACGATTTTCATTAGAAACCAATATACGCTCTTTTTGCAAAATCACACCACCTATACGATAAATAGTTGTTGCAACAGTGCCCATACGGAATTCACGAATATATTTATGTCCGCGTGGACTATAATAATCTCCTGCATATTTATGCAAACCAATATTAAACTCTGCCCCATGCTGAATTATAGTTTCATCACAAGAAGACAATAAAACATGGTTGCCACCGAGGTTTTCTACCGGAACAACCAACAAACCATGATACTTCCGTGTATTACAATCAACGATAGTACCACTCGAATAGGCCCCTGCACGATTAGTGCGTAACATCTCTTTATCTAACGACTTCTCTAAGTTCGTCATCAACAGCCTGTCAAATCTCAAATATTCCATATATTATTTAAGGTTATAATATTCTGATAATCAATCCATACAATACAACTCTATAAACTCATAAATCCAACTATATGTTGCTAAATTATGAATTATGAATTATGAATTGCAAATTATATAAATTACGCCCTAAAGTTACAACTTTTTTTGTAATATTACAAACTTTTTTATATTTTTTTATGTTTTTTTTTAAAATGGCACTCTACTTCGACATACATAAGGTGAAAATAAGGAAAATATAAAATATAAAAAAATAGGACAACCTTTTGAAGTTGCCCTATTTAAATCTTTAAAAATATTATTTTTTCTCAGTTTTCACTTGTGGTTTAGCAATAGCATCACGCATTTGAGTATCTGCTTCGATATTTTTCATACGATAATAATCCATAATTCCAAGATTACCATTGCGGAATGCTTCAGCCATAGCGCGTGGCACCTCTGCTTCTGCTTCAATTACCAATGCTTTTGCCTCTTGTGCTTTTGCTTTCATCTCTTGTTCAAGTGCAATTGCCATCGCACGACGCTCTTCAGCACGTGCTTGTGCGATATTTTTATCTGCTTCTGCTTGGTCGATTTGAAGTGCTGCACCAATGTTTTTACCTACATCGACATCGGCAATATCAATTGACAATATTTCAAATGCTGTACCTGCATCCAATCCTTTGCTCAATACAAGTTTCGAGATTGAATCTGGATTTTCAAGCACTTGTTTGTGAGTTTCACAACTACCAATAGAAGATACAATACCTTCACCTACACGCGCAAGAATTGTGTCTTCACCAGCACCACCCACAAGTTGACGAATGTTAGCACGAACAGTCACACGTGCTTTTGCCAAAAGTTGAATACCATCTTTCGCTACCGATGATACCACTGGCGAATCAATCACTTTAGGATTAACCGACATCTGTACAGCCTCAAACACATCACGACCAGCAAGGTCAATAGCTGTAGCTGTTTTAAACGAAAGTTCGATATTTGCTTTTGCAGCAGATACCAATGCATGAACCACGCGAACTACGTGTCCACCTGCAAGATAGTGAGCCTCAAGGTCATCGCGAGTAATATCAGTCAAACCTGCTTTGCGAGCCTCAATCATTGCATTCACAATAGTTGATGGCGTAACCTTACGGATACGCATCAAAAAGAGTTGAATGAGAGAAATTCTCACACCCGACACTCTAGCTGTAAGCCACAAACCAAAAGCTACATAGTAAAGGAAAATTATCAAAAGGATAAGCACCAATACAATACCTGCAATAGTTAAAATAGTCATAGTAATTAGTATTTAATGATTAGTTAATAGTTAATAAGTAGTTAGGAAATTAGAGATTAGAGGTTAGACTTAATTCTTAATTCTTAATTCTTAATTCTTAATTCTTAATTCTTAATTTCTAATTCCTACTATCAAAACATTCCCCTCTATCTCAACCACCACAACATCCACACCTCTATCAAGAAATCCATCACGATATTTAGCTTCATACTCTTCGCCATTCACCAACACTTTTCCCATAGGTGCAAGACGTGAAAGTGTAACACCCTTATCTCCCACTGCCACTTTCGACATATCATACAGATTATCCGACTCTAATTCTTTATCTAATGCCATTTTATCAAGTGGTTTTCCCTTGATAAAATAGATAATAGCAAACAACAGAGCAATAACAGATACCACCACCACAATCCACCCTGCGGTAGAACCCAATTTAGCAAAGGCATACCAAATACCTGCACCTGCAAACAATGTTCCAACAATACCTCCTATCGAAACACCTGGCAAGAAAAATATTTCAAGAACAAAAAACAATATTCCTAAAACAACAAATGTTATAACTAAAACTATATCCATAATTTAAAAAATTAAAAATTCCTCACTCCTAATTCCTCATTCCTAATTCTTTAATTTCTTCTCTACGCGTTTGTAATATATAATCAGCCACTAAATTCTTATATTTACGCACCTCTGCTTCCAATTCCAATATTTCAGCACGCAATATATCTTGATCTTTCTCATCTTCTGAAAAGAAAAACTCCCGACGTTTACCTTCAAGCAAACGCTGTAAAGTCAACAATCTACTCTCTGTATCTTGAACTTTTAAATACAAATTCTTCGCTTCTACACTTTTAAATTGCGCTTTACTAGTATAAACAATACCATCATTTACAAAAAAGTTTATCTCCGACTCTTTTTCATCCCCACTCACATCAGACTCCTCATCTGTATCTGCTTCTACAACAACCTTATTGTAAACTTTCAATTGTGCCACCAAACGTCTATAGTTAACATCTTCTGTTTTGACTAATTTCTTAACACTATTTGGAACAAATTCATAAACAACCACACTATCAGCATGTTGAAATCTATCTGTTGCAAACCATCCTATATGTGCTATTTCATCAAACACATAAAGATAATCATTTGCTGGTGAATTAAACGGCATACCTATATTTATAGGCTCTGAATAATCATTAATAGTACTATTATAACGAGCTAAAAATATATCATATCCCCCCAACGAATTATGCCCTTTTGATGCAAAATAAAGAGTTACTCCATCTGGTAATTCAAACGGAAAATTTTCATCTTCCGTAGTATTCAAAACCGACGATAAATTTGTTGCTTCACTCCAACCTTCCACCAAACGATATGCTACATTCAAATCTAATTGAGTCCCTGAAACTCTATCTGCCAACAACATTTTATCTTCTCTTCCTGTATAATAAACCACTTGTTGTTGATCATTCAATTCACCATCCATAGCATTATCGTACAAATTCAACTTACCTAAATCACGAGGCAAACGATATGCTGAAAGAAAATGTCGTTTATCCACTTTAACACTATCAATTATAGCAATATCCTCTACGCGACCAAGCATATTTGCTCCCAATTCTGCTTTTATGCGCTTTTGATTATAAACATTCAAAAGACTATCTTCTGCAACATCTAAACTTTCTATATAATTAGAATATGCATCTATAGCCTCTTCAAAACGATATTGAAAAAAATATATATCACCTAAATATATATTAGCCCTTTTTATATCTTTTTGTGCTGCTATCTCAAGCAATGAAAGTGCTTCTTCATAACGCTCCATTTCAAATAAACAACGCCCTGCTTGATATTTCAACAAATAATCTTTTGTATAACGATTCATCAACTTCGCATAAACATCGTATGCCTCTTCATATCGCCCCTCATTAAAAAGAATCTCTCCATCATGTCGCGTTTGTGCTACCAAATCCATACACACAACACAATATACAATGCACAATAATATAGTCACAATCTTTTTCATTCTTAATTATTCATTCTTAATTGTTAATTCCTCATTCCTCATTAAAATATATAGTTCGCCCCATCAAATGCGGCCTGAGTATTTGGAAATATCGCTCGTGCCTCATCAAGAAACACTCCTCTATTATCATATCTAGCCGAATAATGACCTATTATCAATTGTTTAACCTCTGCTTTTTTAGCCAATGTCGCCGCCTGTGCAGCACTACTATGCAACGTTGCCTTTATCCTTGCTGCATCCTCACTCAAAAAAGTCGATTCATGATACAAACAATCCACTCCATGTATCAAATCCAAATGTTTCTCAGTATATGCCGTATCCGACATATATGCAAATCTCTTCGGCGGCGTAGGGTCTGTTGTCAATCGATTATTTGGCACCACTTCACCATCTGGAGTAACAAAATCAGCACCCGCTTTAATTGCTCTATATTGCACCATTGGCACCTCATACGCATCCAACATCTTTTTCACCAAATGCCTCTCTGTTGGTTTCTCTTCAAACAAAAAACCACTCGATGGCACTCTATGTTTCAATGGCAACGTAGTAATCTTCACACTTCTATCATCATATATCACCTCACTTTTATAAGGCGAAAATGGCTCAAATTTTACCTCAAACGGAAATTCCGAACAAAAATATTTAACCTGTGGAGCAAGCAACCCCTCCAAGTCTGGATGCGAGTGAATAGTAATATCTGCCGTACGACCAAGCATCCCAAGTGTCGAAATCAACCCTATCAACCCAAAACAATGGTCGCCATGCAAGTGACTAATAAATATATGGTTCAATCGCGCCGTATGCACACAATTTTGTCGCATCCTTATCTGCGCACCTTCGCCACAATCTATCATAAACTGCTTATTCCTCATCTCCAACACCTGCGAAGTGTGAAAGGCATCACCTCTTGGCAACGCCGACCCCGAACCCAATATAGTCAATTTCAATTCACTCATTTTTTAGATATTTAGTAGCGAGTAACGAGTAACTAGACTTATTCCCTACTCCCTATTCCTTATTCCCTAAGCAAAACCCACGCATCAGGAAATTGATCTCTCACCTCTGCTATTTTCGTTTTAGCCTCTTTATAAGTGTCGTATGTCATCAACAACACACGATACATCCCCTTCTCATTTCTAACAATAATCGGCTCATACTGTGGTCTCATCTGTGCTTGCAATCTCAACGCATTATCTTTATTACCAAACGAACCAATCACAACATGATATTTCTTCAACACCACAACATCTTTTTGCTCCTCAATCACTTCAAACTTCTCAGCACGAGTAACCTCTTTTTCCTCTACTACAGGAGCAGGAGCTAGCGCAGGTTCTGGCTCTGGTTGTGGTGCAACAACAGGTGTTGGTACAAACTCTGGTTCCTTAACCGTTTCTTGCTTAGGTGCCACCTCTTTTTCCTCTACCTCACGCACTACAGGTGCTGGAGCAGGAGCCACTTCTGGCTTTTTCTCATTCTGTTTTTCCAATTCCGCTATCGTAATACGCCCTTTTGCAGGCTGATACGCTCCCGGAGCATTTTGTATCCTACAACTTGTAAACATCACTAACACAGATGCTACAACCATCAAAACTATTGAATTCCCTTTCATTTCTAATATATTTATTTATAACATGCAAAAATACTCATTTTAATCCATAAATCATAATATTTTTAGTACTTTTTATAAAAAAAATCGGCAAGACCCCCAAAAGCCTCACCGATTCTTCATTTATTATCTGTTATCTGTAATCTGTAATCTGTAATCTGTAATCTAGATCACCACCTTTTCCACTTCTCCCGCAATAGTCACCAAATAAACCCCTCGTGGCAAATTCAGAGCCGATTCTCTTCCCGAATAAATCAATCTACCCGCCATATCAAGCACATGATAATCACTTTCTGCTCCCTCTACATACAACATACCATCACGCGAACAAACCTCAGCCACTGATATTTTCGATGTTTCAGTATCCACAGGATTTTCGCCTTGCGCCATCCTAAAATAAGCATAAAGTTCTGTATCTTCACTCAAAATAATGGTACGTGGATTTTCAATATTTCCATCTGACCAACCATCAAATTCAAAACCCTCAATCGCTTCCGCTACCAATATAATTTTCACACCTCCCATTTCAGGATTCTCCGATGCAACATAAAGCCCATAAACCTCCTCTTCTGTAATATCTTCCCCTTCATTATCATCTTCCATAAATGAACCATTAAAAGTAACAAAAAAAGATTCAAACATACCAGTTCCAAAATAATCCCACATATAAGTAACCAAACCTTCGCCCTCTTTTGCCCAATATGCAGTACCTTCCACTACAACAAATTCTTCTTCCAACTGATATGTCATATAATTTGCCAAATCAATAGCTCCATCTGTGCGTACTTTAACCCATTCTGTCAAAGTTTGAGGTTTACTTGGCTCATTAATTGAAACAACATACGACCAACGGAAACTATCTGTCTTAGGAGTCGCTACAATAACTTCACCATTATCATTTACAGACAATGATGTAGAATTTTGAATATCTTGGAAAACTACTACTGTATCTTTCTCCAAATCATAAGCAGCTGCATAAATTCTTCCATACATCTCTCCTTCCAACTGAATACCCATATCAAGAGCAACATATCTACCATTACCACTCATTGACATTCCTTTCGCTTGATAATAATATCCAGATTCTGCCTCATATTGAGCAGTTTTCCACTCGTCCCAAACATCGTATGGCAAAACTTCATCACCAACTTCATCAATATAAATCTTATCGTATGGATATGGAGGAATTGTCATACCCTTTTTCAAACAAACATCCAAACCAAAGAATTCGTATGACCAAACGCCATCTACTCTACGCCAAATCAAAGGCAATTGACGCATAGAATCGTCAGTGAGAAAGAAACCAATCAAAGTATTACCATCCAACGACATATCTCTAACACCATACCATTGTGCATACATACCATAAATAGGGTCTTTCTCTGGCATTGGCAATTTAACCATGTCATAACTGCCATCCTCTTTCTTTGTATACACATAATACGTTTTAGGAGCATCAGCATTCATTGCCACAACAATTTGTTTGCCATCTGCACTAATTACCACAGCATCATTAGACGCCTTTTCCAATTCTGTCAAACCTTCCTTTGGTAATGGCAAATATTCATAACTATCACCTTTCCCCCATAATGCTGCTTTCCAACCATAAGAACCAGCTACAGTCCCATCATTTGCAATTGCATTAGTTCTAAAACCTAAATCACCTTCTGGGTCTATACGATTTTCCTCTTTCGTCGCAAGACTATAACGATAAGCCGACGCTCCCTCTTGTGAACCTGCATAATATTGTGCATTAGGAGATACCAAATAATAGAATTCTTCTACTTTTTCAATTGTCTGTGCATTAGCAAATAACACAAACATCAAAGTACAAAAAACAAAAAGTAATAATTTTTTCATAACTCTTAGTATTTAAAAATTAACAATAAAAAGCAATAATCTAACCATCTCACTATAATTCAACATTTGATATAAACCTATGATTCCAATAGGTAAGAATGTGACATTTTGCACTTATCACTCCAACCAAATATGAAACAACCAACAACAACCCACTTAATCTTACATACCACTTGCAAAGGTATAAAAAAATCCCCATTCCACAAACACAAAATAAAGTTTTTTAATCCCCCCTCACTCCCTACTCCTTACCATCCCCCTATCTACAACATATCATAAATATACTATAAATATAGGATAAACATACTATAAATATACTATAATCCTATCTACAAAAAGACTTAAAAATATTCCTACCTTTCATTTTTTTTACTACCTTTGCATTAAGAAAATCAAACTCACTAATCTCTAAACTCTAATTTCTAAACTCTCTATAACACAATGACTAATGCAATAAAACCTCGTCTCTTCACTGGTAGCTATTGGGCAATATTGGGAGCCAATTTTATGCTTTTCTTTGCATTTTATCTCATTATGCCAATCCTCCCTTTCTACCTTAAAGAGATTTTCAACACCCCAAACTCTCTAATTGGCATTATTCTGGCTTGCTACACTGTCGCAGCCCTTACGATTCGCCCCTTTGCAGGCTATCTCCTCGACGCTATGGCTCGCAAACCGCTCTATGTAGCCACGTTCTTCTTCTTTGTCTTATTCTTTGGTGGCTACATAGTGTCCATATCGCTTTTTATGGTCATCATAGTCCGTGCTCTACAAGGCCTAATGTTTGGCATCGTCACCGTTGCCGGAAACACCGTGGTCATCGACATTATGCCTTCTGAACGCCGAGGCGAAGGTCTTGGCTATTACGGACTTGCCAACAACATCGCTATGGCTTTCGGCCCTATGGTAGGTCTATTCCTTCACGATTATTTCTCTTTCAACACCATCTTTGCCATAGCTATCCTCACAGGCACTATTGGTCTTATACTTGCCTCTTGCGTTCGCACTAAGCAAAAACCACCTATCAAACGTCCACCTATCTCGCTCGACCGTTTCCTCCTCATCAAAGGGCTCCCTGCCGGATTAGCTCTACTTATGCTCTCTGTCCCTTATGGCATCACATCTACCTATATTGCCGTCTATGCTCAAGAACTTAATCTCTCTATCTCAAGCGGACTATTCTTTACGTTTATGGCTGCTGGTATGATGGCTTCACGCATATTCTCTGGCAAATTGGTCGATCGTGGCTATGTATCACAAGTCATCTCTGTCGGCATCTCTATCGTTCTCTTATGCTATTTCGGACTCGCCGCATGCCTCCCTATTAGCCAACATTTCCCCGATGCTCTCAGCCTAATATTCTGCACAATAGCTCTATTCGTAGGTGTCGGTTTTGGCACAATATTCCCAGCCTACAACACCCTATTTGTCAATCTCGCAGAGCATAACCAACGTGGCACTGCCAACTCCACCTATCTCACATCTTGGGATGTCGGCATCGGTCTTGGACTCGTACTCGGGGGCTTAGTATCGCAACACACATCATTTGCCTACGCCTATCTCATCGGTGCCACCCTCTGCCTCATCTCTGCCATCTATTTCACCCTCTACGTAGGCCCCCACTACAACCGCCACAAACTCAGACAGATAACAGATAATAAAATCAAAATTCACTTTAGCCTATAGAGTAAGCATAAACGCCGGATGACAAATGAACATTGCGTAAAAAGCGTAAAAAAAAATTAATATAAATTCGTAAAACGACGATTTCTGGCGAGGTTACACAGACCAATAACGAAGTATAATAACTACGGGCATATACAAATATTTGAAGAAGTAGCCCAATTGCCCGAGTTTAAAGCGGAGTAGAATTTATATTAATTTTTTTAGCTTTTTAGGCATAGTTCTAGCGTTTTGGTTACTTTTGCGCAATGACAAAAGTAACAAAAGAAAAAATCACAAAATAAAAATATTATGAATATCCTAAAAAACTGGACTCTCCCCATTGCCATGCTCGTTGGAGCCCTAGGCTAGAAAGTGATGGACTATCTATCGTTCATCACTCCATACCTCATTTTCACAATGTTATTGCTCACTTTTAGCAAAATATCACTTCGCGACCTCCGTCCACGTCTCTCTCATCTCTACCTACTCTGCATCGAAATCATCGGAGCAATAGCAATATACTACCTCTTAGCTCCATTCGACCCAATTGTAGCGCAAGGCATGATGATTTGCATCATCTGCCCTACCGCCACAGCAGCAGCTGTCGTAACAGGCAAACTCGGAGGCAACGTAGCCAGCATCACCACCTATACCCTCCTCTGCAATATTGCCGTAGCATTCGTGATTCCAGCCCTATTCCCTATCATCACAAACAATTGCTCCCCTAAGTTAGGGGAGCTGTCCGAAGGACTGAGGGGTATGTACACTACTAACTTCCTCCCTGCTTTTCTACATATCATGGGCAGAATCTTCCCTCTCCTCATTTGCCCATTCCTACTCGCACAACTCATTCGTTGTCTACTACCTAAAATAAATGCCAAACTCACCTCTATCAGCGGTTTGGCATTCTATATGTGGGCTATTGCTCTTACCATCGCAATGGGCATGACCGTACGTTCTCTCATCGAAGAACCTACCGACACTCACACCCTAATTCTACTTTCAATTGGCTCACTCATAGCCTGTTTATTCCAATTCTTCACAGGCAAAGCTATTGGCAAAGCCTCTAACGACACTATTGCGTGCGGACAATCACTTGGACAAAAAAACACCATCCTCGCCATTTGGATTTGCACAGCCTACCTTAATCCTGTAACGGCTCTTGCACCTGGATTATATGTCATTTGGCAAAACTTCTTCAACTCCAGACAACTCTACCTTGCTCGCAAAAAACAATAATAAAACTCAAAAAAAATAAATTCCCATAAATTAGTCATAAATCGAAAAC